>DASVOT010000053.1:0-1957 GCA_036383235.1 Chryseosolibacter sp. | reverse complement strand
AGCGGCGCCACCTCTCTCGGCCTTACAGAATCGGCGAAAACAGGGGGGCAATACGAGTTCCTGAGACACGCGGCACCCGAGAACTATGTCCGCATAGCCCTTTCTTCGGCAACGCAACGAGATGAGACGCTGGTGTGGTTTGTAGATGGCGCGTCGGCAGCTTACGATCCGTCACTGGATGCGAAAAAGATGCGAAACGGTTACTTCGAGCCGGGTGAGGAGCGCCTTCAGTATTTGAACATATCCACACAAACGGGTCAGGATCCCGGCGACTATGCTATCAACGCCATTTCCCCCTTGTCGTGCAATAGCTCGCTCACGCTTCGCATCACGGATGTGGCCACGGGTGCCCATACGCTCGAGTTCACTGACCTTCAGACGCTGTCACTGGGCTACCAGGTCGTACTCGTCGACCGGTACCTCTCGACAGAAAAGACTGTCAGCAACGGCTTCCTCTATGAGTTTGAAGTGAGCAAGGACAGCGCTTCGTTTGCTGCGGATCGTTTCCAACTGCGCTTTGTTATCGCAGGGTCAACCTACATCAACTCGCAGGTTCCCCCGGCCGTGTCCATCGACTCCCCCTGCGACCGTGAAAACCTGCCCGTCAGGTTCCAGACACAAGCGAATGTAGGCTACAGGTTGTTCAGCGCAGGAGTACCGGTCGGTGAGGCTGTTACTGGGAATGGCGACTTTGTTACCCTGAATATTCCCAAAAATCAGCTGAGTGAAGGGCCGAACAAATACGACCTGGAAGTCTCCGTGTTGAAGGGATGTGATCGCTTTGTCTACCACGATGCACTGACCTATGATTTCGCAACCATTGACTCCGTGACGGTTGCCCAGGAAGGTACTACGCTAAGCAGCAACGTTCAGTCGGGCAACCAATGGTACAAGGACGGAGAGATGATTCCCAATGCAACTGACAAGATCCTCGACGTCGCTGAGTCAGGCACTTATAGCGTGGAAGCTTTCTTCGGTGGTTGCTCTGCCAGGTCGGCCGACCTCGTGGTAGTGGTGGATCCGTTCGGTGAACAGGCACTGAAGGCCTATCCAAATCCGTCGAGCGATAAGGTGACGCTGGTGTTGCCAGCTGTGATTGACCAGGATCTGAAAGGTATCGCCCTGCACGACCTGAAGGGCATGAGGATATTGGATCAGGATTCTAATCCCGAACTATTGAAAGCAGGAGAAAAAACCCTTGACCTGACGCATGCGGAAAGTGGAGTTTATATACTGACCATTTCCGGCGCAAAGAAAACCTACCATCTAAAGATTATCAGGAAATGAAAAGGGTCTCTGCAGTTTTGGTACTGCTTCATCTCGCGATTTTTGTGTCGGCGCAGCCGGGCGATCCGAATGGTGGAAATCCGCCGGGTACTGTTCCGATTTCAGGTATCGAGTGGCTCCTGATATCCGGCGGCGTTTTCGGCGCTTCAAGGATTTATAAGAGTTTAAGAAAGAAATAAATGATGACTTGCAAAAAATCTTAGTTTTGTTTCCAGCAATTATTTGTGAACAGTTGAACCTTTGATCGCCTGACACTGACCACACCCTCAAATGTTTCAGTATTCCGTTATCAAATGGGTCTATAATCTGAAGATCCTGCCTCGCTGGGTCATCATCATCATCGATCTATTATTTATTTCTCTTTCGACGATTCTGGGGTATCTGCTGCGGTTCAATTTCGACCGGGATGACATCCTCAGAAACAATTTCGGAACAGGGGTGCTTATCTCTTTAGCCTGCGGTTTCATTGCCGTACTTGTCACTGGCAGTCATAAGGGAATTGTCCGATACACCGGGTTGCAAGATGGCGTGCGGATTTTTTTTATGGTCGTCCTTAGCTCCCTGTTCGTTGGACTTTTTGACGTCGTCTATTCCGAAGGCTTTGGTGACCGGAATCTCATACCTTTTTCTGTCGTGCTGATCACGTTCCTGGCTTCTTTTCTTTTCCTTT
>DASVOT010000052.1:0-7493 GCA_036383235.1 Chryseosolibacter sp. | reverse complement strand
AATATCGATTAAAATCGATCGTCCACGCATCAGAACAAGGCGCAAATCTAGTCACATTTATCAATAAGAGAGTTCCGAACGGATTCAAGCTATATTAGTGATAAACTGGCGGATTGTATCTTAGGACTTCAAATTATCAGTCTCTGGATATGACTCGGGACACAAAGCGGGAAGTGGAAACCCCGGAGTTTTTAATCCAGGGTTGTATAAGTCCGGCGCAAAAATGTCCAGAAGTCATCCCCAAAAGCAACCATGCGCATCTTCCTCCACCAGCTTCACGAAATCCGCAAGCGTTTTAACTGTCGGTTTTGGATCGTAGGCGTACCATTTCAAATCGGCCCGAAGCCAGAAGACTTTCCAGTGATTCTTAGCCTTTATGAACGTAGTTTTTCGCCACATCCGAATGCTGCATTTTTGAAGTATCATTCTAGAAAGGCCGGATGGTGTGGATGATGATGCTTTGTCCCTCGATCCTGTATCCAATATCAAGCTTTGGCCGGATGTGTTCGGCGGGGCGCTTCCTTTCGAGGAAAGCTTCCATTACTTCAATGGGTCATTATTTACGTTACGGGATTTGCCTTGAGATATTTTTTGTTGTCCGGAAATTCCAAATGCAGATCCGAACAACACACTGGCCACAGGACGATTTCATGGCCAGAAGGGTAAAATTTCCGACTAGCTTAGCATTTAACGGGAAATTTTACGACTCACTCGGCTATACGTGTAAAATTTCCGGTCAGCTCGGACCGCTGGGGGTGAATCTCCGGAGCTCGTTTATCGCATTTCCGGGATGCCGAATTTTAGCACTTTTTCGCATTTCGCGAAGACCCACCACCTTTGGCCTACGCTCATCACCGATCCATGTATCCGAAAGGTATTGTGACACGACCGGGTTCTTTATAGCGACAGCCCGGGCACTGTGGCGAACATATTCCTTAACTGAAAATCATGTCAAGGTCCGCTGACCAGAGGTGCCCGATCTTCCAAAATATTGAAATCACCGACAAACGATTATCATTATATTTGGCATCTTTTAGCAACAAGACTATGACACAGGTGAAACGCATCCTGTCCCTGACCGGATTGTCTCTTTTGACAGCGGTCGCTGTTTACACGTACAGGGTGGTTTACAGCCCGAATATATTAGTGGATAAACAAGACCGGCAGTTTGTCATCAACGAAGGCTCCTCCTACCGGACCATTCTCGCGGAATTAACTCGGCAGAACATCGTTCAAGACGCGTTCGCATTCGGAGTACTGGCGAGGTTGAAAGATTTCGATAGAAGAATCCAGCCAGGCCGTTATAAGCTGCAGAGAAACATGACAAACCTGGCAGCGATAAACGCGCTGATGGAAAGCCGGGCATCGGTCAATATTACGTTTAATAATGTACGCGTCCTGCCAGAGTTATATGAAAAAATAACGCGGGGCACGGATGTAACACCCCGCGAATTCGAAGAGGCACTGAGCTCGTTCGTTGCAACCAACCACGAGGAATTCACGAGAGAGAATATTCTTTGCATGTTCATTCCCAACAGCTATCAGGTTTACCCGAACGTATCTCCTGCCGGTCTGGTTGAAAGAATGCACAGGGAATATCTTCGTTTCTGGACAAACGAACGAAAGGCCAGGGCGGCGAACCTGGGTATGACGCCGATCGAAATATCCATTCTTGCGTCTGTTGTCCAGGCAGAATCTATCAAAGCTGACGAGGCCCCGCTGATCGCTTGTCTCTACCTGAACAGGTTGAAAGCCGGTATGCCATTACAGGCAGACCCTACGTTGGTTTTTGCTTCAGGTGATTTCGGGATTAAACGGGTGCTGAACATTCATAAGGAGATAGACTCGCCGTACAATACCTATAAGTTTACAGGTCTTCCACCAGGCCCGATCAACATGCCAACCATAGCCAATCTTGATGCTGTTCTGAATCCTGCGCCGCAAGACTACCTGTATATGTGTGCGCGCGAAGATTTTTCAGGTTACCACAATTTTGCATCAGACATTTATGCTCATGGCCGGAACGCAGCCCGCTACCGCGCCGCGCTTACGATTGAGATGCGCAAGGGCGCTGCCTTGAAGAAGAGGAAATCTGATTAATGGAGCGCCAACCCAAAACCGTTCCAGGCTTTAAGTTGGCCATTTCAATAATTGTATCCTGGGATCTAGTCGCCCGGTATTCACGCGAGCATACTGAGCAGCGGCGGAGCCTGTGTTTGGTCTGGCAGCCGCACGTGTGACAATCCGAAGCATGTTGCCGGTACACTCCTTGAAAATAGTGTAAAGGCGGAAACAGAAACGTTTCTACTTAGATGCTCCATTTTAATTACCTGCGGTCCGCAATGGTCCGTACGCCGTATTTTCGCTTGAGGGGCAGCATAATCGTAAAGCATGCACCTGATCCGTCCTCGCCCGTCGCTTCAATGGTGCCGGCATGTCGTTCTACAATCTTCTTGCACAGGGCAAGTCCCAGTCCGGTTCCCTCATACACGTGCTTTGGATTGAGCCGGACAAACGCCTTGAATATTTGCTTTGCATAGTCAGGAGAAAAGCCAATCCCATTATCCCCAACCACAATCCTCGCATAATCGGTTCCCGCCAGGCGCACCGTAGTGGAAGACACGGTAATGAGCGGCCTTTGATCTTGCTTTGAAAATTTCAATGCGTTTTTGATCAAATTGTACAACAACTGGTAGAGCAGCACCCGGATACCGTCGATACGCGGCAATGTTTCACATTCTATCGACGCGCCCTTCTCTTGTATCAGGACTTCCAGGTCGTTTTGAATATCGCGCAAAATATCATTCAGGTCCACTTCTTCCACATTCTGTTCTGAAGCATTCAACGACGAATATGCCAACACTCCATCGATCATGTCAGACATGCGGTTGGCGGAACTCATTATCTTTCCGACATATACCTGCGCGCTATCGTCCTTACTGATAACCTCTTCCAGTCTGTTAACAAATGTCTTGATTTTCCTGACGGGCTCTTTGAGATCATGGCTGGCGACATGGGCAAATTGTTGAAGGTCTTCATTGGAACGCTGCAATTCACTGGTCCTCTCCTGAACACGTTTTTCGAGATCGTACATCAACGATCTTTGTTGACTGATTGTCTGATTGCGCTCAATCAGGTCGGCGGCCTGTCGCGCAAGGATATCAAGCAAGCGAAAATCGCGATCCGAAGGAATATGTGGTTCACTCCAGTGTGTCGAAATCATACCGAGGATCGGACCGTCACGTGAAAATAGCGGGGTGGTTTGTACTGCGCGGATGCCGGTCTGCAGGTACATTTCGTGATCTTCGGTGCCGGTGACCAGTTCGCTTTCGTTAACGTCATTCACGACGATCCGTTTACTCAGGCTCAGCGCGGCGCCACAAGTACTTCTGGAAGCCGGGGTTACCCATTCCCAAAATGTCGCCGCCTTCGGATTGAATCCACGAAAGGCCAACAACCGGAGCTTGTTCACACCTCCATCCTCAAGATGAAGGGCCTGCATACTTGCATACTGGGAATGCATAATGCCGACGGCCGCATCCAGAAACTTGTCGTACAGAGCCTCAATGTCTTCCTGGTGTATCAATTCGGTGCTGATCTTCTGCAGAAGTTTGGCATCGGATAAATCTGCTTCGAGACGCATCCTGGTCTGCTGCAGCTCGTTGTAAACGCGATCACGCTCTATCGTGATGCTCGCTGCATGCACACCAAATTCAGCAATGCCTTGCTCCCAACTGTCCATGCACCGCGCTTCGTTCAGGCAAAAGAAAAACGACCCTACTGTCTTGCCTCCTGGTCCGGGCACTGGCATGGCATACACCGCCTGAATGTTATAGGCAAGACAGAAATTTCTCCATTCGTCAGACCAGCGATCGCTCACGGCAGTTTCGATGCTGGAAAGACCCTGGGCAACATAGCTCGCCACGTCAGTGCTTTCGAAATGCATATCGTTGATCGGAACACCAGCGATATCCTTTGCGAAGGAGGCCGGAAAATGCGAAGAAAAACTGTCGGCCAAGGCTGTCCGGTCGGCATTTGCGGTAACGACACAGATGCGGGCAGCGGGGTGCAACCGGGAAACAGCATCCGTTAATGCCTCGAGACAGCGCCTCAGCGGCTGCCCTGAGGCGATGAGCTCGAGTATTTGTTTTTGTATGAGCAGTGATGCAGTATCTGCAATACCGATCTCATCACGTCGTTCTACCAATTCCACCATCTAGTTCAATTCAGTTAATACTTACGGGCAAGTCAATGAGAGAGGACGTATTCAGTTCGGAACTGCCAATCGCATGTCGGTAACACTTACTGGCCCACCGACTCAAGGGCTACTACATTCTGTTCGGGGTCACGCGTCTAATCGTGAAGATTTCAACTGCTAGGAAAGATAATATAGCCAAGTAAATTAGGTAATTCAAACGAACTTGCAAGAGTCCCCGCCACAAATAGTTTGTTTGTATGAATAACCGGATTGGACTCGTGTAGAAAATCATGCCCACCTGACCGACGTAAGGTATATCGTCAACCGGCCTTTCAGTAGAGGATCGTGAGTTTGCACCCGTTTGGTAGTCTCCTGGTTTCAATAGATGCAAAAGCCATGCCTTGCAACGACATTCGGATTTGTTCACTGCTCTGGATTTCTTTAGCATAGAATATAGCAGGGGGGATTCATTTCAAAATGAGTTAACCGAGCGTTCGCACCGAAAGGTTACATCCATGAAGCTGATTGAAAATCATCAGCGAATAGTTTCTTTGATAGGGCGAAGCCCAAAAACTTGCTGGCCAATCATTCAGTGACGCGAATCCATCACCCTCCTAACGCTGAAATAAATAAGCCAACTATGGACGCTACGATTCCAAGCCAGAGTATCCTAATCGCCCACTTATTCCACTGTCCTTGTAGTACCATGAAATGCTCAATGTCTCTGATGTCACTTTTATCGTAAGCCAGTCTATTTCCATACATTCCGAGATAGATCGCTGCAGCCAGATTTACGCCAGGAATGAAAGTGAGTATGGTCCATTTTTCCAATCTGTTCGACAGTGTCCAGAAGGGAGCCAGAAGGAACGCTCCCCAATTCCACTTTTCCAGTTTCTTCCTGTTCTCCTGTTCTAAAACCTCTTCCTTTTTATCAGGAACCGAAATCTCAGGCAAGTCCAGCCCGCGTCTGTTTGCTTCCGTTATTGCCAAGTCGATTACTTCACGATTCGTGTCGTATCTAAGCTTCAACAGCTCTTGAAGCTTGTCGTCGCCCAGTTGTCTGACTTTCTGTTCGAAGAATTCCTTGTCCATGAAACCTACTCGTAGCAAAGCGATGTAAAATTCGCGGCCGTTCAATATACGGGGAATTGGCCGAAATTATCGTTTAAAAAGCCGATTACCCAAGATCTGCCGGACCACTTCTTCTTTTAAATTCCGACTTATCGGAATCCGCGCGTTATCCAGGATAATCTCATTTCCTTCAATTGCCCGGATGTGCGGAACAGAAACCAAAAAAGACTTGTGGACTTTCAGAAAGCGATCACCCGGCAGCTGAGTTTCCAGGCTTGTCAGGGTGATGTAAGTGATGAGCTTCCTGCCGGCCGTATGTATCACTGTATAATTCTGTAGCGCTTCCACATATGACACATCGCGAAAGAGAACCTTTTCGAACTTGCTGTCACAACGCACAAAAAAGTAGTCGCCATCCTCGCCGGCATGATTCGCTGCGCGCGATCTTAATTGGGAGTATTCCAATGCCTTCTGTGAAGCTTTGAGGAACCGGTCAAACGTAATCGGCTTGACCAGGTAGTCGATTACGTCCAGCGTATATCCTTCCAGCGCGTAGTTCTCAAAAGCCGTCGTAAAAATCGTCAGGGGTGGATGCTTGAGTGTCTTAAGGAACTCTATTCCGGAAAGTCTGGGCATGTGAATATCAAGGTAGATCAGATCGATCCTTTGTTGATTGAGGTAGTGTGATGCTTTCAGCGCATTTTCGCAGGAAGCAACCCGTTGGAGAAAATCGATCTCGTCAACATATTCCTGAAGGCCCTTCCGCGCCACCGGCTCATCGTCGATTATCAGACAGTTGAGTTTCATCTCTGCCATGTTCAAGTTTATCTATTCACTGATCCGCAATGCAAGTTTCACTTCGAACCTGTCATTGCTGTGTTCGATCAGTAATTGATGGCGGTCCTTGTAGAGCAACTCCAGCCGCCGCCTTGCGTTTTTTAATCCTATGCCTGCATGGTTCGTATTCCATTGCCTGTTTTCCGTTGTATTAAAAATGGAAAACCGGAAGTGATCGTTGACCCTGATAAGGTGAATCCTGATCTCATTCCCCGCCTGAAAATGGGAAACGTGCTTAAAAGCGTTCTCCACAAAGGGGATGAGCAACAAGGGCGAAATGCCAAAGCCCTGAAGTCCCTCACCTTCCACAAACGAGATATTGTAGTTTTCATCCTTGCGCATCTGTTGCAATGCCACATAATTTCTCAGATAATCGATCTCCTTCTCGATCGGTATCTCCTTTCCATTACATTCGTACAACTGGTACCGCAGCATCTCCGAAAAATTTGACAATGATTTCCTGGCATCCTCATTCTTGCGGTCGATTTGAAAATATATCGTATTGATCGAGTTGAAGACGAAATGGGGATTGATCTGCGCCCTGAGATAGTCCAGTTCCGTATTCAATTTCTCTATCTCCATCCTTCGGATCGTTTCACGCTGGAAATACCAGGCTTTACTTAAGTGCAGCGCGATGCTGAATGTAAGGTAAAAAATTGCGATCGACAGATTGTAGTAGGAGTTATAAAAAAAGGATTGCGCCCCCTCCTGATTCAAAACGTAACCGTACAGGTAGACATCATGAGCATTTTTGATGACAACGTACAGTGCCAGCGCAGCCATTAAAAGCGAAGTGTAAGAAACGATTTTTCCCTTCTGCGCATATTTGGGAATAAGAACAAGCAGATTGAAATAAATGAGAACGGCAAGGAGGCCGTTCCGGATAACGGCTTCGAGAATAAAATGCCCCGCACCGGCTTTACCTACAAGATCAATCCTCGTGAACATATGAAAACCCACGGTGGCAACCCAAAAGATCGCATGGTCAAGCCTGTATTTCCAGAAACGGTCCATCCACTTAAAATACGAATTTTCGGGCTCGGTAATACACAAAAGATCAGCATTTCGTCAAGGGAATCATGCCGTTGATCATATGTTGACGGCCTGACCACTTTCGCCATTATCCACCGGCACAGGGATTCGCCCGCGGCAGTTCGTCAAGAATATCCTGCACAACATCAAAGACACTGACCTTTCAACACGGGAAGCCGTATTTTCACATATCAAAACGAACAGCCATGAAAACATTTTTTCTGCTCCTCGGGACCCTGGCAGGCGCCACTGCCTTGCTTGTTTCTCTTGCCCCTACCCATGAAAATAATGAAGTAACGTCTCCGCTAGCCCTGTCACCGCGCTATCAGTGGGTACAGGTTGCGTCACCAGGATC
>DASVOT010000051.1:0-1529 GCA_036383235.1 Chryseosolibacter sp. | reverse complement strand
CCGTGTAGGCAGTGCCTTCCATCAATACGCCTCCTTTCCAGGCTTTGTACAGCGTGCAGCGCTCCAGCTCATAGGCTACGTAGCAGGATGAATCAAGAGCGATGGTGAGCATTCGCGGCTTCCGGTCGAGCACGGAGCGGAAAGCCCAGGGGTCCAGCGGCCGGTGGGGCGGTTCTTTTTTCGTGCCACAGGCGGACAACGCGACAAGGAAAATCAGCGGCAACAGGTATTTGCACTTGAACATACACATGACAAAAAAGGAAATAAGGATTAAACGTTACTCTTTTTTTTCCGGCCAGCGGAGGTGCTTATGCAGAAACGCGAATGTGTTGTGTCCGAGCATGGAATGGCCGCCGGGGAAAAACTCGATCTCTGTTTTATCAGCAAGATTGAACATATCGTAAAGGTACCGTACTTTTCCATATTCGTACGAAACCCATTCTGTCGGTTGGACGAGGTCGTCATGTCCGCGCTCGACCATGAACGGCCGGGGAAAGATGAGGTAGGCCATCTCGGCGTAGCTAAATGTGCTGCCCATGTTGAAATACGGCATCTCCCATTCCATACTGTTCATGAAGCCGTTCCTGAAATGGGTGTCGACCACTTTTCGCGACCAATCGCCGAAATCGCCAGAGCAGACAGACAGGCAATAGCCTTCTAACGCCGCGGGTACACGCATTGCGGTTTCGCCACCGTAGCTTAGCCCATAAAAGGCAATCCTCGATTTATCCACGAAGGGAAGCGATCCCAGCCATCGAAGCGTTTGATCGTGTTGGGCGATAATAAAAGAGAACAGTGTTTTGCCGATAGTGTTCGCCTTGCGGTCCAGCCACCGGTATTTGTCTTCGCCCCGGTACGGGTTATAAGGCGCATAGACCACGAACCCCTGATCGGCAAGCTTGGCTGCGGCATCGTTATAGGCGCTGTTGTTTCCCTCGATGAGCCGCTGCGGGATATCGTCACGGCCATGCTGGCAGACGACGACCGGTCTCTTCTCGCCGTCCTTCAGGTCTTTTGGGATCAGGATAATTCCTGCGGCGTTCAGATGATCGTAAACATCAAGCTGGACCTCGTATCCGGTCCAGCGCTCGTTGTCGTATAGCTTCCGGCTGTGCGGGTCCGGCGATAGCATGTTGTCGCCGAAGCTGCCCATGATCTCTTCCCGGAAGATCTTCCGGTATTCCTTTGCCTGCTCGGTAAATCGCTCCGGGGGATAAGTGGGATGGTGTGCCCGGGTGCTCCACGTTCGCTTCTCAAATTCCGGCATGATGCGATAAAGGAAGAAGCGATTTCTTGCGTAATCCGAATCGCGGAGGAGCCACTGCACGTGATCTTCGAGCTCCTGCACCTGGCGGAGCTCGCGCGCGGAGGCATCAAATGCTTTCCTTTGATCTGACGGCGCTGCTCCCGCACGCGCGAGGGGACGATCGACACCGAGAAAAGAACCGAACTTTTGCAGCGCTTGCTGGGAGCCGAAGCTGGTAGTTGTTTGACCCGGACCGTGAATAAATTCTCTTGGCTGAAAGCCC
>DASVOT010000050.1:0-7553 GCA_036383235.1 Chryseosolibacter sp. | reverse complement strand
CCCCTGGGGCCAATAGGGTTTACGTTGCCGTAATACTCTTCGGTCTGGGGATGAACAAGCGGGTCGCCGTAAACTTCGGAAGTGGATGCCACCAGTATCCGCGCTTTTTTTCCCCGCGCCAACCCCAGCAGGTGGTGGGTTCCAAGCGATCCGACCTTGAGCGTCTGAATAGGAATTTTCAAATAATCGATCGGGCTGGCGGGAGAAGCAAAGTGTAAAATATATTTCAGTTCGCCGGGAACGTATACGAAAGAAGAAACATCATGGTGATAAAATTCAAAGCTTGCCTCTTTAAAAAGATGTTCGATATTTTTCAGGTCCCCGGTGATCAGGTTATCCATGGCAATTACATGGAACCCTTCTTTTAGAAACCGGTCGCAGAGATGCGACCCAAGAAAACCCGCCCCTCCCGTAATCAATACCCGCGCTTTACCCATGAACCACCTCCCTGCCGATGCTGTAATACTGGTAACCTTGTTCTTTCATTACGTTCAACTCATATACGTTTCGTCCGTCAAAAATAACTTTTGATTTGACTATTCCCGACAATTTTTGAAAATCCGGCGTTCTGAACTCCGGCCATTCCGTGGCAATGAGAATAGCGTCCGCATCCTGGGCTGCTTCGTATGGATTCTCAAAGTATTTGATCTTTTCGCCAAAGATCTTTTTTACGTTATCCATTGCCTCCGGATCGTGAGCATGAATAACCGCCCCTTCCTTTAACAGCGCCTCAATGTTGTAGAGAGCAGGCGCTTCCCTGATATCGTCAGTGTGAGGCTTAAAGGCGAGGCCCCAGATCGCAATCTTCTTACCTTTCAGATTACCGCGGAAATATTCCCGGATGCGATCGAGCAACTTCGTCTTTTGAAACCGGTTTACCTCCATCACGGCTTTCAGGATTCTGAAATCGTATTTACTGTCTTCCGCCGATTTCGCAAGGGCCTGGACGTCTTTCGGAAAACAGCTGCCGCCATACCCGATTCCAGGGAATAAGAAGCGTTTGCCGATGCGGCTGTCGGTCCCGATGCCCCTGCGCACGGCATCGACATCCGCTCCCAGTAGCTCGCACAGGTTGGCAACTTCGTTCATGAAACTGATCTTCGTGGCAAGGAACGAGTTGGCGGCGTACTTCGTCAATTCGGCCGAACGCTCATCCATAAACACAAGGGGATTGCCCTGCCTTACATAAGGGGAATACAAACTCTCCATGATCTTCCGCGCCCGCTGCGACCGGGTTCCGATCACTACCCTCTCCGGCTTCATAAAATCCTCCACAGCGACGCCTTCGCGCAAAAATTCCGGGTTGGAGACCACATCAAACTCGACCTTCGCCTTCGCAGCGATCCTGGCCCTGACCTTATCTGCCGTGCCGACAGGCACCGTACTCTTGTCCACGATCACTGTATAATTCTCAAGCAGAGGTCCGAGGTCATCGGCTACCTTGAGAATGTACTTGAGATCAGCGGAGCCATCTTCGCCGGGGGGAGTCGGAAGCGCCAGAAATATGACGTCCGCGCCCTTAATGCCCTCCGCCAGGCTGCTGGTAAACAGCAACCGGTTTTGCTTGATGTTCCTTTCAAACAGCAACTCAAGTCCAGGTTCGTAAATGGTAATTCGCCCGCTTTGTAGTTTATTTACCTTCTCCTGGTCAATGTCGACACAGGTGACCGTGTTTCCCGTTTCAGCAAAACAAGTCCCGGTTACCAGGCCAACGTAACCAGTTCCGACAACAGCAATTTTCATGATTTTAGTTTATAATGATAAAGTTCAGGTGATTGAATGCAAAGATGCACTATCAGGTGTTTCTTTTATTCCACACAAAAAAATTATACCAGCAATACACAGCAGCCGACCCTTGATGTTTTCCGGGCATAGTCTTATTAATTACTTTTGATTCTGCAAATAAAGGCAAAAATATGAGTGAATTGTTGGAAAATTTACCTGAGGTAAACTTCGAGGAGACTGAGAGTCAAAAAATGATCGCAGAAATGGTGCGTGACTTCGCAAAAAGGCATATCAAACCGCGGATGATGGAGTGGGATGAGAGCCAGGAATTCCCCGTGAAAGTTTTTCATGATATGGGTGACCTTGGCCTGATGGGGGTTCTGGTTCCGGAGCAGTACGGAGGCGCAGGTTTCGGATACCTTGAGTACATTACTGCAATAGCTGAATTATCGAAAGTAGATGGCTCGATCGGCCTCTCAATGGCAGCACATAACTCACTTTGCACCAATCACATCCTTTCATTCGCAAACGAGGAGCAGAAGCGGAGGTACCTGCCGAAACTCGCCAGCGGGGAATGGATCGGGGCCTGGGGGCTGACCGAGCCCAATACCGGATCGGATGCGGCGAATATGAGGACCGTAGCTGTTAAAGACGGGGATCATTACATCCTGAACGGCGCCAAGAACTTTATAACCCATGGAAGATCAGGCCATGTTTCAGTTGTAATCGTAAGAACCGGTGAAAAAGGCGACGCCCACGGCATGACGGCGTTCGTCATTGAGAAAGGGACTCCGGGCTTTAGCGCCGGAAAGAAAGAGAACAAGCTGGGAATGAGAGCATCCGAAACCGCCGAGCTTATCTTCACTGATTGCAGGATTCACAGGTCTCAGATGATAGGCGATGAAGGGGAAGGCTTCATCCAGGCGATGAAGGTGCTCGATGGCGGAAGAATATCCATCGCATCACTCAGCCTTGGGATCGCTATGGGTGCCTTTGAAGCGGCCTTGAAATATTCGAAAGAGCGGCACCAATTCAATCAGCCGATCTCCGCCTTCCAGGGCATTGCCTTCAAGCTGGCGGACATGGCAACCAGAATCGAAGCGGCTAAACTACTTACTTATCGCGCCGGCGACTTGAAAAACAAGGGATTAGAAGTGAATAAAGAATCAGCGATGGCCAAACTCTTCGCCTCCGAAACGGCAGTGGAGGTCGCCAACGAGTGCGTTCAAATCTTTGGCGGCTACGGCTACACCAAGGACTTCCCTGCCGAAAAGTATTACCGGGACGCCAAGCTGTGCACGATCGGAGAGGGCACTTCTGAGATCCAGAAGCTGGTAATTTCAAGGGCAATTTTGAAATAATACTTGCCTTGCAGACCGGTTCTTATTATATTTGCAGCCCTAATTGAGAACTATGATCATTGTAAACATAAAGGAAAACGAGTCCATTGATAAGGCTCTGAAGCGCTTCAAAAAGAAATTTGAGAAGACCGGCGTTCTGAAGGAGTTGCGCGCCCGCACATCCTTTGAAAAGCCATCGGTAAGGCGCAGATCGGAGATCATCAGGGCTGCGTACCGCGAGAAGCAGAGGCTGCAGGAAAACAGCTGATGCGGCCTGCGCTCACGCGCTGATCCGTATTTGTTTGTACAATACACCAAGATAATCCCCTAAAGGCATTCCCTTTAGGGGATTATTTTTTACATTGTATTATTGTTTGTTGGGGCAAGTTGCAATGATGATTGAAGCCTTTCTGAAGCACCTCCGGTATGTGAAGAGATTAAGTCCCAACACCGTTTTGGCTTACGAGTGCGATTTGCTCCAACTTCGCCAATTCCTGCTTGATCGGTATTCGTTGAACGACCCGACCTCCGCCGACCCTGTCATGATCCGGTCGTGGGTTGTCCACCTGGTGGAAACAGGCATCGGACCTCCGTCCGTGAACCGGAAAATCGCATGCTTGCGCTCCTTTTATAAATTTCTACTTTCACGGAAGGCGATCGGGAAAAATCCGATGCTGAAAATAAATATCCTGAAGACCAAAAAAAGGTTACCTGCGTTTGTGAGGGAAGAGGATATGGTGAATTTATTGGACAATCATGCTTTCGGCGAAACGCTGGAGGGTTGGCGCGACCGCTTAATTCTCGAATTATTTTATGGCACGGGCATCCGCATCTCCGAACTCCTGAATCTGAAGGAAGAATCCATCGACCTGGCAGCCCGAACGATCAGAGTCCTGGGAAAAAGAAATAAAGAAAGGGTAATACCTTTTCCCGCCGGTCTCGTATTAATCATAGAAAAATACATCGCAATGAGGAACCGCGAAGTTGAAAAGAAGGGTCATGGAAATCTTCTGGTGCGGGCCAATGGGGAGCCCTGCTATCCGATGATGGTCTACAAAATCGTAAAGAAATATCTTGCGCAGTTCGCGTCTGTGGAAAAAAAGAGTCCGCACGTGTTGCGACACACCTATGCCACGCATCTACTGAACAAAGGCGCGGACCTCAATGCTGTCAAGGATCTGCTTGGGCATTCGAGCCTGGCGGCAACCCAGGTATACACCCATAATTCAATGGAGAAGTTGAAGAAGGTTTTTGATCAGGCACACCCAAAGGCCTGACACAAAACCGATTTTTTAAGGAACCTCATGCTGACCTTCCGGTGGTCGCAAAAAAAGAAATTACCGGATAGTTCTATGTACCACTCTAAATTTTTTTCGCTATGAAGCTGAAAGTTCATTCGATCCATTTTGATGCCGATCAAAAACTCGTTCATTTTATTCAGAAAAAAATAAACAAGCTCGAGACATTTTATCACCGGTTATTGGACGGAGAAGTGTTCCTGCGTTTAAACAATGAAGGCGTTGAAAACAAAACGGTGGAGATCAAGTTAAACGTGCCGGGCACGCAGCTTTTCGCGACTGAAAAAGCGCGGTCCTTTGAGGCTGCCGCCGATCAGGCGGCTGACGCCCTCCGCATGCAGCTGAAGAAATTCAAAACGAAGCCAAACAGCAAGAAGAGGGTGAACCCACCGGCAACCACGACTCTGAAAGAATAAAAATCAGCAGCATGACGAATGGCCCACAGGGTCATTCGTCATTTCAGTTCAATTCAATCCAAAAGCTTTTTTTACCTCCTCGACATGATCGAGTTTCTCCCATGGGAACAATTCAACCTTTACTTTGATCTCGTTGCCCTTTCCCTTGTTGAATATCTTTTCAACCGTCCGGGGTTCGCGTCCCATGTGCCCGTAGGCGGCAGTCTCTGAATAAATCGGCGTTCTTAAATTGAATCGTTGCTCGATGAAGTAAGGACGCATATCGAAAATCTTCTCAACCTTCTTTCCGATCTCCCCATCGTTGAGCTTCACCTTCGAGGTGCCGAAAGTGTTGACATAGAGGCCTACGGGCTTCGCCACTCCAATGGCGTAAGCCACCTGGACGAGCGCCTCATCGCACAAACCGGCGGCGACAAGATTCTTGGCAATGTGTCGTGTCGCATACGCGGCGGAACGGTCTACTTTCGAAGGATCTTTTCCTGAAAAAGCCCCTCCTCCATGTGCCCCTTTTCCCCCATATGTATCAACAATGATCTTTCTGCCGGTCAAACCGGTGTCGCCGTGAGGTCCTCCGATAACGAACTTGCCGGTGGGATTGACGTGATACTTGATATCGTCGTTGAACAACTTCTGGACCCTCTTGGGCAGTTTCTTTTTGACTCTCGGAATAACAATGCTGACAACATCCTCTCGGATCTGCTTCAACATGGCGTTGTCTTTCCCAAAGTCGTCGTGCTGCGTGGAGATCACAATGGTGTCGATCCGCATGGGGCGGTTGTCGTCGCTGTATTCTATCGTGACCTGCGACTTTGCATCGGGTCTCAGGTACTCCATCACCTTGCCTTCCTTGCGGATGAGGGAAAGTTCGCGCAACAGCAAATGTGCGACCTCCAGCGGCAGCGGCATGTAATTGTCAGTTTCGTTCGTGGCATAGCCGAACATCATTCCCTGGTCTCCCGCGCCCTGGTCTTCTTTCTTCTTTCTTTCAACTCCCTGGTTGATATCGGGTGATTGCTCGTGCAGGGCGGAAAGAATTCCGCACGAGTTGGCTTCAAACATGTATTCACTTTTGGTGTATCCGATCCTCCGGATCACTTCCCTGGCGATTTCCTGCACGTCCAGGTATGCCTCCGACTTCACCTCGCCTGCAAGTACCACCTGGCCGGTGGTAACAAGCGTTTCACAGGCAACTTTTGAATTTGCGTCGTATGCTAAAAAGTAATCAATCAGCGCATCAGAGATCTGGTCAGCGACTTTATCCGGATGGCCCTCAGAGACAGATTCTGAAGTAAACAGGTAAGGCATATTGAAATTTTAAAAATTAGGTCCGGCAAATTTATAGGAATTGCTCTAATGTAAAAATTCGTCGGGCCTCCCGGCGAGAAATAAAAAAACGGCCGGCGTTTTCGGCAGTTCAATGGTTTTCGCCCGCCATGCGCCAACCTCCCGGGTGGAAATGAATTCGCTCCGGCCTGTGACATCCACGGCCACGCACAAAAGCGTTGCGGGGTGCAAGCCCCTGATCAGGTTGGCAAACAAAGCGTTGTTCCGGTAAGGAGTCTCGATAAAAATCTGCGTCTGATTCCTTGCCCGCGATTCCCTTTCAAACTCCCGGATGGCTTTAGCCGCTTCAGCTGTCTTAATAGGCAAATATCCGTGAAACGCAAAATGCTGGCCATTTAATCCCGATGCCATCAGGGCAAGAAAGATCGCCGATGGGCCGGTGAGCGGAATGACCCTGATCCCTTTTTCATGCGCGTGCTTGACCGCGATCGCGCCGGGATCTGCTATTCCGGGGCAGCCGGATTCCGAGAGTATCCCTACGTTGTGGCCTCCGAAAATGGGGGAGAGGAGCGCCGCAACCTCGCCCCCCTTTGTATCTTTGTCAAGCGTTGAAAAGGATAAATCTTCAATCCGGTCGTAAATTTTCAGACTTCCCAGGTACCTCCGGGCGGAACGGATATCTTCCGCCAGGAAATAACGGATTTCCGACAGATCCTTTCTGACTCCCGGTGAAACCGTCCGGTCCTGCGTATCAGCGGCAATAGGGGTAGGAATCAAAAATAATTTTCCATTGTTAAGCATGCGCCGGCATCATATTAATAGTTTTGAAGATGGGAAAAATTTTAATAATAGCAGGAGCCATCCTGGTTGTTGCGGGATTGATTGTACAATTCGCCCCAAAACTTCCTTTCCCCGGAAAGCTGCCAGGCGACATCGTGATCGACAAGGGCAATTTCAAATTATACTTTCCCATCGCAACCAGCATTCTGATAAGCCTCGTGCTATCGCTTATCCTGTTTTTGATCAATAAGGCTAAACAATAAGTCGGGCCCTGACGCCATAACATTTGCTTTTTCGCGTTTCAAAGGAACACATAGTTTATATGGCCATAATTTCCGAATTTCAGAGTTTTTAACGGGTGAAAAAGATATCTGCCCTATTCGGTTTTATAGCAGCGCTTTCGTCCTTCTGCAAGGCGCAGGGCGATGGTGCGTCTGTTTCCCTTACATTTCCCGACAGCGTCCGGATCGCACTTGAAAATACACGTAGCCTCGATGGCGGCGTCATTGGCGCCGGCTTTTTTTCTGTATGGCCGCAACTGGGTGTCGACCAGCAGATGCTCATCAAAAAGCAGAGCTTTCAACTGAAAAAGCGGAAATTCCCCCTGAAAACTCATGTTATTAATTACTTCGGGGCCATCGTCAACGCCATCTCCGTTGAAAAGGCGGAGCCCGCGACGTTAAGCGCGTTTCTGAAAGTCGCAGAGAAAG
>DASVOT010000049.1:0-5978 GCA_036383235.1 Chryseosolibacter sp. | reverse complement strand
GGGTATCGCGGTAACCCACAAAACTCACCTTCACGGAAACCGTGCCGGACGGCAAGCCTGCAAACGCAACCATACCTTCTCCATCGGTAATCGCGCCTCTTGACAGGGGAACAACCTCGACGCCGGCGCCGGTAAGGGTCTGCAGGGTAACGTTGTCCGTTACTCTCACATGCAATACATTTTGTGCGAACCCGCAAAGACTGGAAGTCAGTATGAACAGCACGGTGATCCGGATCTTCATACACTCACAGGTTTATCTGATGTTCCGTTTCCCGGCATGCGCGCTTTTCATCTCTCCTTGAAGATAGCCGACAACGGCTTCCGTGAGATCCTTTTCAGCCGACGGGGTGTAAGGAGAAGCATCTTCCACTTCGTAGCCCCCATGCTCCCATTCGGCGGAGGTGGGCAGATACCCAAGCCATCCATTGCCGTACCCGAAATAAAAAGTGTAAGGGAATGGCGAGCGGTCCCGGATCGTGTTGGAGATCTCGCAGAAAAGCTCGAGAGGTGCGCTCCATATGGCAATGTCGTCATTGATCCTGAGGAAACGAAGTGGCAGCCGGATCATGTTCACGCCCGATGCCGTTGTGCGTGAATATTCTCCGATATCGGATGCCCATCCCAGCCCTTCCTTCCTGGGCGTCTCGACCGTTAATGCGCCTGCGTACAGTTTCACGGCTGCAGTCGTTTCTTTGATAGAGCGATTCGCGTCAAGGATCCTGTCACCCAGCAGAACCCTGAACTGACCTAAATGTCCGGCTCCCGGATCGGGATAAACACTGTAGATGGGCGCAAGATTTCCGGCGGCGCCATTGATGAACAACATGGGTGCTCCCGTTTGCTCTTCCACGTAGTGCGACACGATCCCCGGAGCATCCCCGCTGATCTCCAGGTTTTGAGGCCCGAGCACCGTTCCATGGATCGGGTAATTTGCGATGAGGCCAAGCTGCTTCCCCCCGGCATCCTGAATGCGTATCAGCCCGATCCGGCGGTCAACCGCTCCATCCGGATTGAGTCCCAGGGAAGCGTTCCCATCCACATCGATTCCCCTGCGGTTGATGTTTGCCTGTGAGAATCCCCAGCCGGCACCGATCCGCGCTGGAGTAAGCCGGTCGCGCGCCTCTCCAATTCCTTCGATCAGTTCCCGGACAACGAAAGCGGTGTAGACTGAGTCGATTTTGTGCTGGTAACGCTCTCCGAGAAAAACTGCATCGAGGCCCGGCGATCCGACTTCCGGAGCGGAGTGAGTGTGGGTCACTGTCCACCAGAAACTGAGCGGACTGATCCCGAACCGCTCCTGTAGCTGAGCGGCAACCTCATCATAGAGCGACGGCGAGATCTCGCATATGTCGGAGGAGACCAGGAAGAATTGGGTAACACCATCGTCCATCGCCGCGATCCGGTGCATGATCCGATCATGAACGCCCGCCGACTTCCGCTCCTGGTATCCCAATAACATCTGAGCGTCATGAGGGGTGATGTCTCGTGTCACGACCGACGCTCGGAATTGCGCGTCTGCTTCATGCGCCGACAACAATGCCATGAGAAAAAGAAACACGATGCTGACGTAGTCGCGAGAGCGGGTCATGGCTGCCGGCACTGCCGGTTTATCGGTGACGGATTCAGCATATGCAAGGACGCGACTGCCGATCGCTTTCAAACGACCCGGCTGGCCACCATGCGGATGCTCGATGATGCGTGTCAAAATGTTGAGCCCGGAACTCCGGAGGCTAGAGCTTGACAAAGATCTTGTTCTTGTAAAGCCAGTAGCAAATGTACCACAACGACGCCCATACTGCCAGGCTGGTCATGATTCCCGCCGTGAGCGCCCCTGCCCAGGAGAAAAGTGCGTTGGTGAAGGGTGTAAATATCTCGTAAATGATTCCCCCGCCGCCAACGTGCATGAAAAGATAAATAAAGATCGAGTTCATGCCCACAATGATGAAGAACTTCGCTCCGCTGCTAAATTCCTTTTTTACTTCGATCAGCCAGTATGAGAAACAGAGGGCGAGAATGGAATAGCCACCGCTGACAAACACAAACGATGAGGTGGCGATCTTCTTGATAATGGGCGTGATGTTCAAAAGATCCAAAGCGTACCCGATCACGAGGCCGACGACGCCGGCAATCACCAGGGTCCGGATCTTTTTGTCGACGGGCCGGTCGCTCATCAGCAGCCGGCCGCACATAACGCCCCAGATGGTATGAGCGGTGGTCGGTATCGCATTCAGCGAAGCCCAGATGCTTGCCTTGTCAACGCCTTCGATCTTGTTGTTCACCCACGATCCGAGGTTTTCGAACGGAACCCAGGGATGATTAAAGCCTTCAACAGGAAAATAGCGGTATGCGAGATCGGTCAGAAGAAGCATGGCGAGCGATACGATCAACTGAAACGAAAAGCTCTTTCTCATGATGAGGAAGGCGATCAGGTAGGTGACGGCCAATTGCGCAAGCACATTCTGAAATCTCCAGACGATCCTTCCGGGCTCGATGCAATACAACGCCCAGCCGATAAACAGGAGGAGGAACGAGCGTTTCAGCGCGTGCAGAAAAATAGTTTTTTCAGAGTCTCCTTTCTTCAACCGGTTTGCTACTGCAAATGGGATCGCCACGCCGACGATGAACATGAAAAACGGTTGCACCAGGTCCCATGGGTGAAGTCCGTGCCACTCGTGGTGACTGAATACCGTGCCGAGGAACCGGAGCACGCCGTTGTCTTCCGCCGACTCAAAGTGGCTGTATAGCCGCGTGCTTTCTCCTACGAGAAAGAACATGGTCAGTCCGCGAAAAAAATCGACGGACGTCACCCGGCCCGTGAGCGGTTGAGCAAGGGTCCCAGAGCTTTTATCTGTTTGAGCCGGGCGCGCCGAGGCAATGGTTTCCATAAAATAAGAGGTTGGTTTAGGGTTCTTTCACACAGGTCAGGGGTCTCTATCCATAAAGATCAAGAAAAAAAACTGCATCTGGAATGTCCCGGTTTACTTTAGTTTATGCGGCGGATTACCAAAATGTAAGGAGATTATAAAGGACCGTATGCAAGTCGGTGCCCGGTCACCGATAATTCACCATGGCACAGACTTCCTTCTGCGCCGGCAGTTTGGGTCCCGTCTTCACACCGCCGTGTTTGAAATCAAAGGCACGTCCGTGGGTTCCGGCTTCCGAATCACGAGCAGGAATTTTTATATAAGCGGTGGTATTTTTTTAAAAGTCGTTTTCACGTGAGCGTTGTTGGTGCAAATTTTGCTGCTGAGAGGGACATGAAGTGGAGGCGCTAACCTGGTAAGGACTTAACATAGACTAAACAGAGAGTGAGAATGAGATTTGTAAATCCTTTCATCCTGATTGTAACGGTAGTGATCGCATCGTGTTCTTCAAAAAATCCGCGTACAAAAGACGAAAACAATTCAGAGCCCAGGGTCTTGCCCGTGACCAACGTACTGATGCGCGACACGAACCTGTACCGCGACTACGTGGCCGATATACAGGCGATTCAAAACGTGGAGTTGCGGGCGCGCGTGCAGGGTTTCCTGGAAAAGATTTACGTGGATGAAGGGCAGGTGGTGAGAAAAGGCCAGATCCTCTTCAAGATCAACGACGAGGAATACCGGGCGGAGCTCGCGAAAGCAAACGCCAACCTGGAGAGCGCCATCGCAGAGGCAAAGGCATCGGAGCTGGAAGTCGACCGGTTAAAGGTGATGGTCGACAAAAAGGTGATTTCGGAAACGGAGCTCAGCGTCGCCGAGGCGAGACTGAAGGCGGTCAACGCAAAGATCGAGCAGGCGCGGTGGGCAAAATCAAATGCGGAGCTGAAGCTCTCGTATACCAGTATCCGGTCGCCATTTAACGGCATCATTGACCGCATCCCTTTTAAGGTGGGAAGCCTCATCGATCATGGAACGCTCATGACGACGGTTTCTGACATCAGCCAGGTCTTCGTTTACTTTAACGTGTCCGAGGGCGAGTATCTGGAATACGTCAAGAATACGGTGAAGGAAACCGGAGGGCGAAACAAGCTCGTCACCCTCATGCTGGCCGATGGCACCCAATATCCTTACGAGGGAAGCGTCGAAACCATGGGCGGAGAATTTCAGGCGAGCACGGGCTCCATCTCCTTCCGGGCGCGCTTCCCGAACCCCAATTCACTCCTCAAGCACGGGGCGACGGGCAAGATCCGGCTCTCCAACACCCTGAACAATGCCATCATGATTCCACAAAAAGCGGTGTTTGAGATCCAGGACAAAAATTTCGTTTTCGTAGTCGATTCAACAAACCAGGTGCGAATGCGGAACTTCATTCCTAAAACCAGGTTCTCACAATATTATATAGTAGAGTCCGGCCTGAAATCCGGAGAAGAGATTGTTTTCGAAGGCATCCAGGACATCCGCGATGGCATGCGCATCATTCCAAAAAGAGTGCGTCTGGATAGCCTCATAACCCTCTAGGGGCCGCCGAACGTTTCCGCAAGTGCTTTCTTCGGCAATGTAAAACACGCGACCAGGCGAAAGGCCACTGCCCTGGATGTTCCGGCCGGAAAACCTTTTTTAAGACCTGGATGATTTATGTAAACGATGAACTGTTAACGCATCATGTTTGATATTTTTATAAGGAGGCCCGTCCTTTCATTCGTCATTTCCATCATTCTTGTTTTGCTGGGAGCGCTCTCGTTCTTCACGCTGCCCATTAGCCAGTATCCCGACATCATTCCCCCCTCTGTCTCCGTCCGGGCGAAATACCGAGGCGCCAATGCCGAGGTCTGCGCCAAAACCGTAGCCACGCCCCTGGAGAAAGCCATCAACGGTGTGCCCGGCATGACCCATATGTCGTCGGTGTCCAGCAACAACGGCACAGTGGCGATCGAGGTCAATTTCGAAGTCGGAACCGACCCGGACCTCGCCGCCGTAGCCGTTCAGAACAGGGTCGCCACCATCCTCGACGAATTGCCGGAGGAAGTCATCAAAAATGGCGTCATCACTGAAAAGGAGGTTAACAGCCTCCTCATGTACGTCAACATCGTCAGCACCGACCCCACGCTCGATGAAAAATTCATCTACAACTTCGCCGACATCAATGTGCTGCAGGAGCTCAAGAGGATCGACGGAGTGGGCTACTCGGAGATCGTCAGCGAAAAGGATTACTCCATGCGCATCTGGTTAAAGCCCGACCGGATGACTGCCTATAAGATCTCAACCGACGAGCTGGTGAAAGCCATTCAGCGCCAGAATGTCGAAGCCGCCCCCGGCAAGGCGGGAGAATCGTCCGATAAAACACCTCAGGCGTTGCAATATGTACTGCGGTATACCGGAAAATTCAATACGCCCGAGCAATTTGAAAACCTCGTGATCCGCGCGGATGAAGACGGATCCATCCTGCACCTGAAGGATGTAGCCGACGTTGAGTTCAGCGCCATGAATTTCGGCCGGATCTCCAGAAACAACGGCACGCCTGCGGCATCGATACTCATCAACCAGCGCCCCGGCTCCAACGCGCGGGACGTCATCGACCGCATCAAGGTGAGAATGGAGGAGATCCGGAAAAATTCCTTCCCGCCCGGCATGACCTACAACTTTACTTACGACGTCTCGCGATTCCTGGACGCCTCGATCCACGAGGTGGTGCGGACCCTGTTCGAAGCTTTTCTCCTCGTGTCGCTGGTAGTAGTTATTTTCCTGCAGGATTTCAGATCGACCCTGATTCCGGCGCTGGCCATCCCGGTCGCCCTCATCGGGACGCTGTTCTTTATGCAGGTCATGGGCTTCTCCATCAACCTGCTGACCCTGTTCGCGCTGGTGCTTGCCATCGGCATCGTCGTGGATAACGCCATCGTGGTGGTGGAGGCCGTTCACGCAAAAATGGAAAGTGACCATCTTCCGCCGCGCGAAGCCACCTTCGCCGCGATGAAAGACATCGGAGCCGCCATCATCGCCATCACGCTCGTGATGTCTGCGGTTTTTATTCCCGTGGCCTTCCTGCCCGGACCG
>DASVOT010000048.1:0-1986 GCA_036383235.1 Chryseosolibacter sp. | reverse complement strand
AAAGTCAGCTGGAGGATGAGCGGTTTCAGCAGCATCAGCAATATGAAGGAGACGATCAGGGCGCAGCATGTGATGACAACGGATTCCATCAGGAACTGAGTGAAGATTTGCCATCGCATCGCGCCGGTAACTTTTCGTACCCCGATTTCTTTTGCCCGTTTGAGGGATCGCGCTACTGAAAGGTTGGTGAAGTTGAAACAGGAAGTAAGCATGATCACGGCCGCCAGGCCGCTGAGAAAATAAACCACGGGCCACGGCAATGACGGACCAATGGCATTGTTGATGAGTGGCCCCGGGGTAATATCCGTGAGGGACTGTAGGCGGAATTTTGCCCGGTATGCATCCGGGTTGGGATCAGCTGCAATATGCTCATCGAAAATCTTATCAAGGACGGACTGAATATCTGCCGGCGATTTGCCTTCTTCGAGCAAAACATAATTCCACCCTCCCCAGAAATCCATCCAGTTGTCGAGGTCGTTGCCGGACTTGCCATGAGCCCTCAGGTTGTCAACGGTGCTCATGCTTGCAAGCCCCTCGAAGACCAGGTGTGACTTATTACCTGTTTCCTTAAGGACGCCGGTAACAGTATAGACCCCCAGGTCGCCGACTTTGATGCTCAGGCCCAAAGGGTTTTCCTTATCGAACAGTTTGTCGGCAGCCTTTCTCGTCAGAACAAGGGAGTAAGGTTCTTTCAATGCCGTAGCGGCGTCGCCATATTGAAGCTGGCATTCAAACAGATCAAGCGCTTCGGCATCGGCAAAGAAGCCTTTGAGGGGAATATTGACGTTTTGATGCTCCAGCTCCAGCCAGTTGTTTCCAAAGCCGCGTTTGATGCGAACCGATTTTTCGATGCCCGTGTACTTGTCGAGAAGCTCCTGCCGCAACGGCATAGGCGACGTCGCGTTGTCGATGCCTCCTCGCGATCTACCCTGATTGTCCACCATGTAGTTGTTGATGCGGTAGATGCGCTCGTGCCTTGAATTATGCCGATCATAGGTCATCTGATCGGCCACCACCATGATGATGGCCATGCTGATTGTCATACTCACCGCCAGGCCGAAGATGTTGAGAGCGGAGAAAAATTTATTCCTGGTAAGGTTGCGGACCGCAACCAGAAAATAATTCCTGATCATGCGAAAATTTTTTTGGAGTCTTCGGTTATTTGCCGGTCAATTCCTTTTTCACTATGAAATAGTAAATAAGGAATCCCAGTGACACAAACACAGCAAACAGGCCATAGGGAAGCGGTGAGCGGGTGTCATACTCCAGGTACTCCATCAGAATGAGGGAGAGACCGGCGAAGAAAATGATCAGACCCCACTTGAGTGACGCGTATTTATTTTCGTCTGTATTCTTTTTAAAGATGGCCTGGGTGTCTTCATTGACATAACCTTTCTCGATCATTTTCTTTTTCAGGATGTAATCCGAAATAGTTCTGGTGAACAGCACAATTGATGTCCCGATCGTTCCAAGAATGGTCAGGGGCATTAAAACGTCTCTTAGGCCTTGGTCCATAGTATTGTTTTTTTATTGTTTTTTTTCGTTGAGGAGTAAGACACGCGTAATACCGGAGATGTTGCAGGCTGCCGTGAATTTTCTTGGTCCGACGGCCCTGCACTACCCAAAAGCCGGCATTGAAATTTTTTTCCCTAAATTCTGCAACATTTAGTGGCTGTTGTATGTCGAATGAGACGATGACGGATGACAGGACGCTGGTCTCGCGCGTTTTAACCGGTGATATGCATGCTTTCAAGCTGTTGATACGACAGCATGAACGCCTGGTAGCACACATGATCGGCCGCCTGGTGAAAAGCGAAGAAGACCGGGAAGAGCTCTGCCAGGACGTTTTTCTGAGGGTACATGAAAAGCTGGGCGCGTTTAATTTCGAATCAAAATTATCGACCTGGATCGCAACAATTGCTTACCGGCATGCCATCAATCATCTGCGCAAACAAAGGATGCTCTTCTCGAATATTCCCGAAGAGG
>DASVOT010000047.1:0-6602 GCA_036383235.1 Chryseosolibacter sp. | reverse complement strand
GCAATCATAACTGATGTCGGAATGTGGTTAACTCCAGCCGCACTGACCACACGATTGCCGCAATAGTGGGACTTGGAGTTATCCATCATTTCGACATCAGAAAAAAAACAAAAATCCATTAGTATTTTAACACAGAATCTTCGTAGAAAAACGTTCTGCCTGTTTCCCAACCTTATTCGCTTATTGACCTGCGCAGTCAGCCCGGGCATAAACCGATGAGCACCCTGCAAGCCAACCCGCAGCGACTGCATGTATCAATTGCCACGGTGCGTGAGCAAGTGCGCAAGCAGGCTTTAGCCCGTGGCAATTGATGCTACATACCCGACGATAAGGGAATAAGGTTGGGCTGGTGCTGAGACCTCGTGCTACTAAAGGAATAAGGTTTGTGCGTGCCTCGATGTGAGCGCCTGCGACGGGACGCTCAACGCCTTGGGCAAAATGCGTGCAGCGTTAATAAGGTCAAGGCATTCAATCAAGACGTGCAGTAGCAGATATCAGAAAACATTTCAGGAGAGGACCTGTTCAAACACTTCTTCAACAAAATTGAAAAAATAGTCGTACGCTCCGTTCTGAACTTAGCGGACAAAGTGGGTCTTTAAGTCTCCTCGCTACCTGATCATTCCTCGCATCTCCAGGCATTCCCTATATCCGTATATCCGTATTTCCATATATCCGTAGCTCCGTATATCCTTATATCCCTATCACTGTTGTCCGGGAAAGTTTTACACAATTCAATTCCTCGGGTGATCAGGAGCCGCCGGGCGTTGTTTTTGGAAATAAGCCAGCAGAATTATTTTTTTGACTTCCGGTACTCGTCAAACAGGTGTTGCAAACGTTCGACGGTAACTGTGTTTTTATGAATGATGAGGCGGTATTGCAATCGCCAGCCCGCTTTAGGAAGGGCTACCGGTTCCCTCCCGGGGAAGGCCGCGTTTTGCATACTTTTTTCGCTGCGGATGATCCAGGGTTCGGGATAACCGGGATTCGAGGGATGACAGAAAAGCGCGACGCCTGATTCAGGAGCATTTTTCCCATCGAATGACCCTCTGAAATCAAGCCACGGTCCGGCCTTCAGCGCGAGCTCCTGAGCCTTCAGTTCCTGGTCACCGGAGAGAAAACGGATGTCGTCCGGCAATTTCAGTCGCACTGAAAATCCGCTGTAGCCCTTCGCGTCATCCGAGCCGCCGATGCGCATATCATCGAGCAATGGCGTGAGCCTGATATCGAAATCGACGATCCTGTAATCGTTGTGCGCATTGTATATCGTCACCTGCGATTTTTCTCTTACGACCCCCGTCTGTTTGCCGTCGTCCAGAACCGATTTCCAGATTACGTCGTTGTCGAGGGTGATGCTTCCCTTTTTTTTCTGCACCTCTGATTTGACCACGTGCCAGGAAATATTTTCGCAGCTCCAGGCGTCGGCGATGTGCTTTCCGCGGTAGATGATCTGGTGCCAGGCCCAGAAAATCCCGCGGTGATGCAGGTGATCCTGGGGAAAATCCTCGGTGAGAACGCTTCCGTCCAGGCTGTAAAGCGGGTGTATGTAATCAGCCCGTTCATATTTGCCGTTCAGGGATTTCGGCTTCGCCTGATAAAACAAAACGTTCGAATCGCCGTCCAGTATCGCAGTGCCTTCCGCACTGTTTGTCGCGGATAAGTGCTGGGCGTTCGACGGCATCACGGAATAAACGGAGAAGAGGATAAGTGCAAGTCTTTTCATGACCGATAAGGTAGGACGAAATCGAGACAAATGAAAATGGTAAAGAGACTGATGGACTGAGCGACTGGAATCCGGTACTGTTACCAGACCGACGGCCGCTTGAAACAGCAGGCCGTCCGTTACGGCACTCGGCCATCGGCGGCATGCCTGACAAATTCTTTCAGAAAATTCCGCAACTGCGTAAATCCATATTCTTTGTTGAAGAAAAGGTATGCGTCACCGCCCTCGACATTTAAGATATCCGATTCGTGTCCAAACAGCACAGTGGGTATCTTTGAAATCGCCGGGTCGTTAGCAATGATCTTCAGGAAGGAGTTGATCCTCATGCCGTGCATGGAAACATCGATAAAGAAATAATCGGGTATGTGTTTTTTAGCTTTCAGCAATTCAAGGGCCTTAACGCTGTCAAGGACGTTCAAAACAATTGCCTCGCGGGAAACGTCAGAGAACGCTTCCGAAAAGGCCTGGTGATCGTCCGGGTCGTCGCTTACCAGCAAACAGGTTTTAACGTTCATTGAAGACACTGAGTTATCAATTTTCCAGACTGGCAATACCCGGCATTATCTTGTATGATAAAAAAAGATGTGCGCTAAAAAATCGTACCAACCCTCAGGGGTTGAAGACGGGCACAGGATTTTTTCGGTCCAAGCCGGCGCAACGTGAACTGCTTATGAAATCAACAAAAGCCTTCAAAAACATTCTGATTGTATTGGGTGCAACGCTCGCAGACCTGAGAAAGAAGAAAGGGTATTCAACCATCAAGGAATTTGCCCACCGGTATGATCTGCCTGAGATCCAATATTGGAGGATAGAGAAAGGAAAAGCAAATGTTACGCTGAAAACGCTTGTTAACATTCTGGCTATACACCGCCTCTCCCTCACTGATTTCTTCTGCCTGGTGATGGAAGAGGAAGAAACCTGAAAACTTTGACACCGGTCCAAATTTTTATACGTCGACCGATTATCTTAAAAGAAACTGTGGAAAGAAGTCAACAATGACCGGTGCGTGAAGCAAGGCAGTGTGCTTGCGATTGGTACCCGAGGTTCTGTTCATTCAAAATCAAGCGCTCGACCCCCGACGTCGACGGCGGCGTCAACTGAAATAGAAATCCATGAAGTTGCCCGGATTTCAAACTCCGAACGGGTATGTCTCGGGCATGTCTTTTTTTCCTTCCGGTTTAAGGTGGAGCGGATGTAGAGCCTTTGACTGATCAAAATACAGTAAGGCGTCGTACCGCGAGGGAAGCAACGTCGAGACATAGTTGCCGCGCTCCATTTCCGGATCATAGACCACGCCGATGGCGCGATGGCCGACGTAGCTGTCAAGGCGTTCATCGTGCTTATTCTCGTTGAAGATAATCAACCTGTTCTCATTGTAACGACTGTGGAGTATTTCTTCCGCGCTTCCTTTGATGGCTGGCGGTACCCGCATTTCCTGCATTTCGCCGCCCCACATGCGGCCCGCGATGACCGACCCCTGATAGGATGCAAACCCCGTTATGAAGACGCCATCTTTCTCATGCTGTTCTCTCACCAGCTGGCCGACGTTAAGCAAACCGCTGTTGCGCATTTCCGTATACCGTGCGTCTCCAATGTGTGTGTTGTGCTCCCAGACAATGGCTTTCGATTTTCTGCCGTAGAATTCCATCAGCGCGTTCACCGTTTCGGCCATATGGGAGTCGCGGATATTCCAGGATTCGTCCGTGAACGAAACCATCGACCTGAAATATTTCTCCGCGTTGGCGATCACCTGTGCATTCATCTCAGTATTGAGGGCGGCTTCCGGATCGTGGTCATAATTGTGCGACCGCCTCCTGACCTCCTTTAGAAGCCTGACCACTTCATCGCGGCAGCTTGGCGAGAGCTGAAGCATAGCCCGGGCGTAGCCGTCACCTGCCTCATACGGTTGGAAGCATCGCAGGGCTGCGATTGCCATCTGCGCCGCCGTCGGATCTTCTTTCCGCAGGTAATGGACCATGACTTCCATGGATTCCCACAGGCTGTATACATCCAGGCCGTAAAAGCCCGTTTTCTTTTCCTTCGAGAGGCCGCTATTGCGGGCATGCATCCATTCAAGCAGTGCGGCGACCTCCCAGTTAGCCCACATCCACGTCGGCCATCTCCGGAAGGATTTCAGCACATCGATGGCTTTTACGCCGGAACCTTCATAACCTTTCACGAAGCGGTTGATGCGGTAACAGTCGGGCCAGTCGCCCTCGACGGCAATGAAGGAGAAATTTTTTTCTTCTATAAGCCGTTTGCTGATCGCTGTTCGCCAGACATAGTATTCATGCGTGCCGTGGGAGGCCTCACCCAGCAGAACGTACCTCGCATCGCCGATACTCTCAATGAGCGGGTCAAGGTCTCTGGAGCTCTCTAGCCTCCGCCGGTCTTTTGCTGTGTCTTGTATTGTGATCATTATTTTCCTCTTTGATACATCTGTTCGCCATTCACTTCCCGCTCGTAGGCAGCCAGAACGTCGGTCACCTCTTTGTCGCTGAGATGATGAAAATCGACATACACTTGTCCCACGGCGTAAAAGTCGTGGGGCTGCTCGGCGACAATGACTTCATCCGCAAGCTCATCTATCTCTTTCGCGTACTTCACACCTGAGACGGGCGCCGCCACGATCACTTTCGCCGCGTTGCGGGCCTTGCACAGTTTGATCGCCGGAACGATGGTCGATCCGGTGGCGATGCCATCATCCACGATGATGGTGATGCGGCCGGCCATTTCAGGTAACGGCTTTCCTTGTCTGAAACGCCGGATGCGGCTCCGGATCTCTTTCTTTTGCGTGTCAATGATATGACGGATGGTCTCCGGATCCAGGCTTCTCGCATATGACGTTAGAAACAGGGAACCGTCTTCGGCGACCGCCCCGATAGCCAGCTCTTCCTGCAACGGATGCGGTAGCTTTTTTGTGATGACTACAGACAGCCCCGCATGAAGTTCCCTGGCAACCTCGTAACCGACTACCACGCCGCCTCTCGGAATAGTCAGGATGAGCGCGCCTTTATCTTTATACGCGGGCGCCAGAAGCTTTGCCAGTTCCGATCCTGCCTCACGGCGATCCAAAAACATTTTGTCTCCGTCCATCGCATTTAATTTTGGCCGGAAGCGCTAAGCTTTACCGGAATTTCTTCGCCTCCTGCAAGGGAATAGAAACGTTCCTTTTTTCCTTTCCCCGCTGAATGACAACGTCAAGCTTGTCTCCCGGCTTGTGACTTGCGACAATTTCCATCAACCGGGAAGTACTCTGAACGGGTGAACCATTGATCTCCAGGATGACGTCCTTCACTCTGACACCGGACCTGTCGGCAGGTCCGCCTTTCACCAGGTTGGCTACCACCACTCCTTGTGAAAGATCCATTCCCAACTGCTTCGCCAGTTGCCAGTCGAGATCGCGGATCACCACACCCAGGTAACCGCGCTGAACTTCCCCGTAACGGATGAGATCGTTCATCACTTTTTTGACGATGTTGCTCGGGACGGCAAAAGCATACCCGGCAAACGTTCCGGTCGGCGTGGCGATCGCGGTGTTGATACCGATCAGTTCACCTTTCAGGTTGACAAGCGCGCCCCCGCTGTTACCCGGGTTGACGGCGGCATCAGTCTGGATAAATGATTCGATGGCCGAGTTATCGTTGAGGATGTTGATGTTCCGGGCCTTGGCGCTCACGATTCCGGCAGTCACCGTTGAGGCCAGGTTGAAGGGATTTCCTACCGCCAACACCCAGTCGCCCACCTCCACCTGGTCGGAGTTTGCTATCCCCGCTACGGGTAGATTGTTTTCATCGATCTTCAGCACAGCAAGATCGGTGGATGGGTCAGTTCCGATTATTTTGGCTTCATATCCCCGGCCGTTGTAAAGCGAGACGACGACTTCCGCCGCCTGGTCGACCACGTGATTGTTAGTGACGATGTAGCCATCCTTCGATATGATGACTCCTGACCCGGATGCCTCCTGGATCTGCTGCTGCGGTTGTTGCTGGCTGCGATATCCCGGATCCCAGAAGCCGTCGCCGAAGTAATCGAAAAAAGGATCCCTCGGTACCTGTGCAATGATCTTTGACCGCACGTGCACTACTTCCTGAAGGGTTGTTTCAGCAGCTTCCCCGAAACCAACATGAAAAACATTGTTAAGGGAATCCTCGGCGTGATCCAGAGAGGCATGGCGGCCGTAAGGGTGTTCCACACCATTGGCAACGGGCCGCCGGTCGCTTCTTTCCGCAATGCGGTAAATGAATATTGCGACCACGCCGCCGATTATCGCAATGACAAATTGTGCCACTATCTTCATGTTGCCAGTTTTACGTTTGAATGTAAAAATCACGCGCCTTCCACCCGCATGCTACCGCTTATTCCCGCGGGAAAAACTGGTGAATATTATCAACGCTTCCGGGATGTCAGGACCGGTCGTGGGCTGACGGATCAACGGCATGCTGGCCAGCGGCATGATACCTGCCGGCTGGCTTGGACGGGCGCGTATGTGTTATCAGCGCAGCGGCCGTCATGACAAGTCCGATTGCAAGGTGTGGCATATAAACCGACTGGTAGAACATAAATAGCCACGGTGATGAGCCGACGAATACCCCTGCCCATATGTCCAGCGCCAGGTGTGCTCTCATCGACAACAGGCCGGTCATTCCGGATTCGTAGTCGCTCAACAGGCTGTAGACGATCACAACCGAACCCGCTATAACCGGCACCCACATCCCCGTGCCGCCTGCAAAATTAAATATCCAGGGAGAAGCGATCATCAAGATGGCTATCAGGTAATCAAACGGGCCGTGAATTTTTGTCGGTACAAATCGCATGAAAAAGTTTTTGTCAGACATGAAAATTACAATGCCCGACATTTATGGATGCGGATGGATATTCT
>DASVOT010000046.1:0-3731 GCA_036383235.1 Chryseosolibacter sp. | reverse complement strand
AGCAGACCGATCATTCCAAACACATTGAGCGCCGACACCGCTCTGAAGGCAGCCAGTCCCCGCTCCCTGTTTTCAAAGTACAGCTTCCAGAACTGGTTATAGGAAACATAGGTCGCCAGTGTGACACCGATGGCAAACGTGAACCCGATAATGTGCAGCAGTTTTAAGGTCAGATATAGAGTGTCCATATACGTGTGTTTAAAGTTCGGTCTTGGATAAATTTTCGACGAAAAGCACGGTGACCCCTCGTTTTGTCTTATATTTTACACTATGAAGGAAATCATATCGATACTTGAAAAGTGGTCTGAATTTCAGACCTCCCATCCCAAGGGAGACTTCGAGGACTTCTGCCGGTACTACCTCGCAAAATCGCGATCCGCCAGGATCGGGCGGCAAAAGGTGAAAGAACGCCTTCCCATCGACCTGAACGGAAAAGTTGCCAGGGCCGTCAGCAGGACCCATTTATCCCTTTGGCTTTATATGCGCATTGCACTGAAGAATACACCTTTCACTTCCATTGAACAGTTCATGTTTTCAGCCGCACTTTTTGCCCTTGGCGAATCGCGGAAAAGCGACGTCATCAATTACGCGATGATGGAAATATCCACCGGCACCGACATCCTGAATCGCCTGATCGAAAAGGGGTTCGTTCATGAGCGGGTCGACCCGGATGACAAGCGGTCGAGGCTCCTCACCCTCACACGCGCCGGCCGGTCGGTTCTGATGAAATGTTTTAAAACATCCTCCAAGGTGCGGCAGATCCTGTTCGGCGACCTCACCGATGAGGATAAGCAACTCCTGGTCTACCTGCTGGATCCTGTCCACGAAAAACACGCGCGCCTCGCCGTGGAAAGTAAAAACAAAACGATCGAAGCAATACACGCCGGACTGTTCGCCGGCAAAAAACTATAGACTGCTCTTCGATTCAGCTTTCTTGGGCAGCGTGACCTTTAGCACGCCGCCGGCATACGCAACTTCGATCCTATCCACGTCCACCTTTTTATTCAACCGGAAAGCCCTTTCGAATTCCGCCGGGTTATACTCCCTGCGAATAAACCTTCCGGTGAATGTATCTCCGCTCTCTTTGTAACGGACATAGAGGATGTCATTACGCGTGCTGACGGAAAAATTCTCTTTTGTCAGCGCGGGGGCGAACAATTCAAGAGTGTAGTGGTCCGCGCTCTCCCGGATATTCGCCGGTATCCCGGGTGAATCATATCGACCACGGCGGTAATAGCTCCACGGCCCATAGCCGGGCGGACAATAACGGTATGCTGAATATCCCATGGCTATTCCCCCGTTTTATCCGTCGGATTGTTTTCGTGCGGGGTCCGCGGCCCTTTCACATCCCGGTCGCCGTCACACCGCTCGTGACGCCAGCCACGGTGCCATGAGTGATGCCGCGGTCCCAGGAAAGCGGTTAAGGTGCCGAACGTCAAAAGCGCGACCAGCGCTCCAATCCAGAAATTTCTCTGTCTCATAATGAAAACGTTAATCAGGATACGTTAAAATGCTTTTCTTCTCCGGACGCCGGTGCCCCCGGCTCGTCGCCATCAATGGAAACGGGGCCGCCGTCAGTTCCCCAGCCGCGATCATGTGTCCGGTAATATCTCCATGGAGACCACCACCAGGGCGCGAAAAGGAAGCGGGCGATAAAAAAGCAGAAGAAAAAGAAAAAGAAAAAGGGGAATCCGAATGGGATAAAATAGAACGCTGCTCCTGCGAGGAGCCCTGCCACAATCGCTTTAAATGGAATATTCATTTTCGTGAGATTTTGATTGTCAGTGTCTCTATTATTGAAGACGAATACACACGCGTTTGACTTTAACAGATCGCCACTTTTTACTTATTTTTTTTCAGGCATCCAAACCTGGTTCACTGGCTGTTAGCCCGCATGGAATTGATGCAGACGCATGCGCAAATGTCTTACCGCGTAGCCCTTCCGGGAGATAAGCGTCTTGACATTGGCTCCGGTCCTGGCGGCGATTTCAGCAAAGCTGCGCCCTTCCAGCTCGTTCCATACAAAGACGTCCTTTTGCTCTTCAGGCAATTCCGCCAGCGCCAGGTCCAGCTGTTCCCAGAAGAGATTGCGGAAATATTCTGCTTCGGGGTTTCCGGTTTCACTGAACAGGATGAACTCGAACACCATTTCGCCTTCCTCGTTCTCAAAGAAGTGGTCTTCAACGGAGTCGACTTTCTTCCTTCTGTAGCGGTCGATGATTTTATTGCGGGCTACGCGGTAAAGCCATGCCCCGACATCGTCGATCATCCGCGTGGTGACATAAAGCTGATACCATACATCCTGGAGAATGTCTTCCGCGTCCTCGTCCGATGGCACCCTTCGGCGGATGAAATCGAACAGGCGCTTTTTGTAGCGCCTCATCGAGGAAACCAGGCTATGTGAACCCGACTGCTTCATAGTCGTCCGTTGTAAAAGCATAGACGAAGAAGGGCGCGGGTTTATTTTATACAATTTCGTAGTATTTATACACGTTTTACTACGTATCTGTAGTTTATACCCGCCCGACAGAACCGGGTACCGCGGCAGGGAGGCGACCATGGAGGTTGAAGGAAGTCAACTGCGCGCGCCGGGCGGTGTCAGCGGGTTCTGTTTAGAGGATGCGTCGCCAACACCCGGATGATGATGGGTATTCCCACGGCCGAGGGGAATACCCAGAAGAACAATTGGGGAAACTGATTCCAGAACGGGAGGTTCCTGCCATTGTCAACGTAAAAACCGGTGAGCAACAGGATGTATGACAATCCCATAAGAATTGTGTGCGGCCGCGTCCACCGTTTCCTCCCGGATTTTGAAATCCGGTAACCGGCGAACGCGCAGCCCGATGCGAAAAATCCGATAAGCAAGAGATGGATGTTGTGCGGCCAGCGCATCACCGCCAGGATGATCACGAACAGAAAGGAAGAAAGCATCGCCCACACGTATATTTTTCCGAAGAGCGTGTGATTGCCCCTGGCCTTTTCACTGAGCATCGCAACCACTCCGCTGATGACTGCGACCAGAGCGATCAGGATATGGATGATCACAAAGGTGAGAAAGACCTTGTCGGTTGACGGAATGGGTAAGCCAAAGAGATCGGTCTGTTCTTGCACTTCAAACAATTGTTGTTTGAAGATATAAAAAACAGGGAAGAACGCCACCCGCTTTCGCGGGTGGCGGCAGCGGGGATTAAACAAAAGTGTGGTCGCCTATCACTTCGCTGAAGGCCACTCCCCATTGAGGAATTCTTCCGCCGAGGGTATAGTACATACGCTTGAAGCCCATTTTCAACGCGTGCGGGGTGTATCCCATTTCCAGGTGGCTTTCCGTACCACCCCACCATTCGTCGGTTCGCATATAGAATCCTTTGATACCACCCATGTCGCCCATGCAAAGTAATTCAAACTCGAGGGGCTTCACTTCCTTCCGGGTCGCGCCGAGCTCTTTCGCCAGCGTGTTGACAAGCACTTCGGCTTCGAGATGTCCGAGCAATCCGATCTTGGGAACCGTGACGGAAGCCGCGTCGCCGACGGCAAAGATATTCGGATGGTCAGGGTTTCGCATGTAAAGGTCTGTGACCACGAAGCCCATGTCATCGGTAAAAGACAATTCTCTTAAGAACGTATGCGGCTGCCAGTCGGGAAATACGATGGCAAGTTCCGCCTCCTGGCTCGATCCGTCATCATACTCGATCCCGCCCTTCACGAGCTTTTTGATCCCGAGGGTCTCAGAC
>DASVOT010000045.1:0-2973 GCA_036383235.1 Chryseosolibacter sp. | reverse complement strand
CGTTCAACTCTGCGTTATAAGCACCCAGAACAATAAGCTTGCTCGACAGGTCCACAGTCGGGTCGTCAAAAAGTGTCAATAAGACCGGGCGTGCTTTTTCCTCCTGTCCGGTGTCGCGATAAAAGCCTGCCAATAGCATTTTAACGTTTCCGGATGCCGGGTTTTTCACGAGGTATCCTTCCAGGTAACCGATGGCCTCCTTTCGCAACCCCTTTTGGGCGATCATTTCCGTGAAGGCCATGATGTACCGGTCTTCACCCGGAAAAGACTTCAACAGCTTTTCACCTTCTGCCAGGCCCTCGGCATTCTTTCCTTGCTCAATGTACAGCTTCAGTTTCTGGATCGATGATACTTCCGTGACGCCGAAGAAATCTTCGGCCCGGTTGTACGTGCGGATGGCCTGGTCTGACTGCCCTGCATATTGGTATACAGCCGCCAGCTCGTACAAGTACTCCTCCGTACCCTTGACCTTGGTCATCATCTGTTCATACGAAGCAGCAGCTTTATCGAACCGGCCAAGGCTGTTGTAGATGGTGGCGCCCAGCAGGTAGAAGTATTTATTGTCCTCCTCCAGCTTAAGAGCCTGCTCGATGCTTACGGACGCTTTGACAAGGTCATCCTGTTTCGCGCTCTTGGAGAGCACCTCGGCGATCTTGAAATGGATCGTTCCATTGTCCGGATTAATGTCAAGGGCGCGCTGATAGTACACCAGCGCCTTGGCATAGTCTTCGAGAATAAAAAATTTCTCGGCCTCGGTAAAATAGAACTCCGCTTCCCTGAGCCGAATGCCCTGCGGTGACTCTTCGCCGCCGCGTTTCTTCTTCTGAGCGACCGCCGCAGCCGGTGAAAGCAGTGCCAGCATGATCAGGATGCTGGCTATACGATAAAGTCTGATCGATTTCAAGTCATTGTGTTATAATCACCGACACTCAAATCCAACGGTTTCATTTCAAAATTAACGAAATTCCCCAACATACTATTTTCCATGACCGCATGAGAAATGACGGTATTGGTCTGAATGATCGAATTCCTGATCCGGCTGTCGCTTATCCGCGAGCCCTTTCCTATGGACACATAAGGGCCTACGACGGAATTCTCGATCATGACGTCCTCCGCGACAAAACAGGGAGGGATGATCGACGAACCCACAATTCTGGCTTTGGCCGATATCAGTTTTTGGTCCTTTATAAACTCCAGGTACCTCTGGTTGGTTTGAACCGTTGCGTTTTTGTTTCCGCAATCGAGCCACTCGTCCACTTCGCTGGCGACAAAAACCGCTCCCTTGCGATTGAGATTCTCAAGCGCAGTCGTAAACTGAAACTCTCCTTTTTCGCGGATGTTGTTGTCGATGAGATATTGCATTTCGGTAGCCAGGCTTTCACCGTCCCTGAAAAAATAGATCCCGATAATGGCGAGGTCTGAGACATACGTGGATGGCTTTTCCACAAAAGCCGTGACCTGTCTGCTGTCGTTCAACTTCACCACCCCGAACTGGGAGGGGTCTTTGACTTTCTGCACCCAGATGATGCCGTCTTTGGATGTATCCAGGGTGAACCCGGCCCTGAACAAGGTGTCAGCAAAAGCCACGATCACCTTGCCCTTGAAAAGCTCGCGGGCAAACAGTAAGGCGTGCGAGATTCCGAGGGCCTCGGTCTGGTAATAGATTCGTCCCTCTGCGCCCACGCTCCCGGCAATGGCCCGCAGGCTTTCCTCTACCTCCTTTCCGAAGGATGGGTGAATGATAAAACCGATCTTTTCGATCTTTTCGCTGCTGACCTTTGAGATATCTTCCACGAGCCGGTGCACGATCGGTTTGCCTGCGATCGGAAGCAATGGCTTGGGCACGGTCAGAGTATGCGGCCTCAGTCTTTTTCCTAAGCCGGCCATGGGGATGATCATATTCATGTACGTGTCTTAATGGGTGAAACAGTGAGGTGCTATGACCAATCGGAACGGACTCTGCCATTAAAAAATCACGCCCGGTTCAAACTGAAATTCCTCCGCTCAATAAAATAAATCACTATAAGATAGGCCAAAATAACCCCTGAATGAAACGCGAATGCCAATATTTGATTCTCAACAGGCACGGCATTCACACCATACAGCAGAAGGAGTGTGAACAGGATGTAGGCGAAACCCCAGGTGGTCTGATAGGGGATGGGATAATAGCGCTGTCCCAGGACATAGCACAGGGCGGTCATCCCCATATAACAGAGCAAGGCCGCCACGGCACTGCCCTCGTATCCTTCGAGCGGGATAAGAAAATAATTGGCCGCAATGGTGATTGCCATTCCGATGACTGTGATGATTGTCCCATAATAGGTCTTATCGGTAAGCTTGAACCACACGGAAAAATTATAGTAGATGCCAAGGAACAGATACGCCAGAAGCAGGATGGGTACGATGTGGAGGCCTTCCCAGTAAGCCTTGTCGCCCAGGAAATATTTCAGGACATCGAGGTTGATGGACACCGCCAGCAGAATCGTGCAGCAGACGATGATGAAGTAGTGGTTGACGCGCGCAAAAAGATGGGGAGAATTTTTCTCAGCAGCGTTGGAGAAAAAAAACGGCTCGGCTGCGTAGCGGAAAGCCTGGATGGTGAGGTTCATGAGCATGGCCAGTTTATAGCACGCTCCGAAAATTCCCAGGGCGTATTCCTCGCTCCTGCCGGGATAGAAGCCCTCCGGCAGCCACTTGATCAGGGTGATCCTTGAGAACATCTCGTTGGTCATGCCCGCCAGTCCGGTCAGCATGATCGGGTATGCATACCGGTACATGGCGGGAGAAATGGATTTGTCGTATGTCGGCCTCCATGAAAGCAGGGTGGAGGCGAAGAAGAGCAAGTAGAATCCGTTCGCAGCAAGGTTGGCCAGAACGACCAGTGAAATATCGGGCTGGTAGCTTGCCGAATACTTTAAAAAGTAGACGTTTAGGCCGACGAGGATCCCGATGTTGATGAGCTTGTCAACGGCA
>DASVOT010000044.1:0-4120 GCA_036383235.1 Chryseosolibacter sp. | reverse complement strand
CTGGGATATAAGGTGTTTGCGTACGATCCCAATCCCGGTATCGAACATCTTTTTCTGCCATACTTTTATAAAGAAGGAGACAACGGCAAAGAGGAAGGAAGCCTTGAGGATTCGTATAAATTTCTTACGGCCACGACGCGCTCCGGCGTGTTTGATGGAATGATATCCACCTCATGGGATGATTCGGGACTGCACAACCAGATGTGGATGCTGCGGTTCGCCGCGGCCGCCGCCTTCTCATGGAACGGAAGCGAACCGACGCTCGGCGAGTTCAGGACATCCTTCCTCAAGAACTATTACGGGCCAAACGTGAAGGATGCTGAGGAGCTCTACCAATTGCTTAATGAAGGCGCCTATTACTATATGTCGACCTTTGAGCGGAAGGTGTGGCATTGGGGCGTGATCGGGAAAACACACCTGCCCGATCTTCCGAAGGGAGACGCAATCGAATATGATCCTTACTGGAATCAGGAATACGAAGCGATCATCGGGCAGTCGGCTCAGATGGCAAAAAAAATGGATCGCGCGCTCGCCATCATCGGCGAAAATGAAACGGGTGTGAGGCACGCGTATGATTTCGCGATCTACAAATCCATCGCAAAGCTGATATGGCATACGACGCAGACCTATAAGGATCTCTCAGACCTTGAAACGCTGATCACGCTGGCACACCGGAAACATTTTGAAAGCCATGAAGAGTCGTATCACGCCATGGCCGAGGCTGTGACACTCCTCGAGAACAGCCTCAAGCGGAGGGAAACCATTTTCAACGAGCTGGTCGCCACCTGGGAGCAAACCCGCCTGCCAAAAGGGCTCTCAACAGCAGACAAAAAATATTTCTTCCGTCAAGACCGCGCGCGCCACTACGCCAACCGTGTTCCCGATATCAGCTACCTCATCTATGACGAGCAGCAGCTCGATATGGAAGGCTACCTGAAAGCCTTGAAAGCGTACATGGAAGAGTACCGCAAAATGCATCTGACGGCGGACCGCCCCCTTCGGGAGTAGAGAAAGGTATAGGGGTATATGGTATAAGGGTATAAGGAGATACGGATATACGGATATACGGATCTAAGGATATACGGATCTAAGGATATACGGATCTAAGGATATACGGATCTAAGGTATAGAAAGGTGTAGATGTATTGTACCTTATACCTTATACCCCTATACCTCCCCGCCCCAGGGGGTCAGGCAATGAGGACTTCGATGCCCATGCCTTCCAGTCTGGCTTTCTCCTCCGCGGGGATGCCTTTGTCGGTGATGAGCGTATGGATTTTTGTAACGGGAGCGATGAACGCAAAACCGCGCCGGTTGAACTTGCTGGAATCGGCAACGACGATCACCCTCTTCGACATTTCGATCATGATCTGGTTAAGGTGTGCTTCTTCAATATTGGGAGTGGAGAGACCATAGCCGGTATCCAGACCATCCACGCCGAGGAATAATTTGTCGCAGAAATAGTTTTTGAAACCTTTTTCGGCAAGAATACCCACGAGCGATAGTGAATTCTTTCTCAGCGTGCCCCCGGGCACAATCACGTTGATGTTCTTGTTTTCCGCCAGCAGATTTGCCACATTGATGGCGTTGGTGATGACGGTGAGGTCTTCGAATTTTGCAAGGTTCTTGGCGATCTCGAAAGTAGTCGATCCCGAGTCAAGAATGATGGTGTTCCCCTCCTCGATGAGGTCGATGGCTTTCTTACCGATCTCCTTCTTTTCCAGGAGGTGCTTTTTCTGCTTGTCTGATAATGGATAATCCAGCCCCACCTGCGTCTGCGAGATCTTCATCGCGCCCCCCCTCGCTCTGAGGAGCATGTTCTTTTTCTCCAGCTGCTCCAGGTCGTTGCGGATGGTGACCGAGCTTACCCCCAGGGATTCACTGAGGTCGTTTACGCTGACCTCTCCGTTCTTTTCCAGCTGACTCAGGATCAACATTCTCCTGCTGACTGTGGATTTTGTTTCCTTGCGCTTCATAAGTTTCTATAAAGGATTTGTCAACCGCTGAGGGTATTCTTCAAAGATAATTAAATAATTAATTTTCAAACGCCAATATTTCACCATCCACGCGACGAGTCCCCTCTGAAAAATTGCCGGGTCCGTGACAGCCCTTCATTCAGCCATGAGAAAAATGGCAACAATGGCCAGCACCATGCCCGCCATGATAACGAAGTGCGGAATGGTTGAATAAAGGACGAGGGATAACACGATGGTGATCAGCGGAGCCCCTGCATTGGTCATCGGACTCACGATGATCGCCTTTCCGTATCTGAAAGCGTATACCAGAAACAGCGCTCCCACGGCATTGAGCAGCTGGATTGCCGTGGCCAGCCATGGACCGGACAGCCCCCAGTTGATCGTCTGGCGGAAGTCGGTCATTGCAATGGCAACGGGTATGAGCGCGATCCCCGACAGGGTCATATAGAAAAAGATGCTCGCCGTCGTCATATGCGTATTGGCCGTCTTCATAAAATACGCCTGTGCTCCCCATGCGAGGAAAACAAAAAGTGATAACACGATCCAGGTATAACCATTAAAACCATTCGCGGGAGGTTGATACGACAACAGCGGTATGGCGATGAGCGCCAGAACAATCCCCGCCCACGAACGGCGCGATGTGCGCTCTTTTAGCAGGAAGTACGACATCAGGATGGTCAGCAACGGAGAGAGCGATATGATGGGAAAAACGAGGTAAGCAGGACCGGTCACCAGCACATGAAACAGCACGAGTTGGCCCACCGATCCGAGCAATCCTATTGTGAGACCGCTGACGATTGCCTTGCGATCTGTATCGAGTTTCCATTGACCACTCCTCAGGGAAAAAAATGCAGGCACGATCATGGTCAGCGCCCACACGCAATAGCCGAGTGTTGCCGGAAAGCCCGCCTTCTCGGGAATTTCGATCAGCGCTCCCCATACACCCCAGAAGACAGTCGTGATGAGGGCGTATGTCAACCAGGAGTGTCGGGATGACTGCCCGGTGTCTTTCATGGATGCTATTGCTGAAGGCTGTTCTGTTTCTGATTTCACAAGAAGCTAGTTTGATTGGTTTGTATCGCGGACAAAGGTAAGATCCAGTTTCACGGAGATCTCGTCGCCCGTGACGATCTGGCCGAACATGGCCGTGGGCGGGTCAATTTCAAAATCGCTGAACCGGAGGTTTTTCGAACCTTCAAGGTGAAAATTCCCATCGGCGCAGGTCAGATCGAGCTCAAACATCATGGGCCGCGTCACGCCGGCGATCTCCAGGTTGCCCGCAGCGCTAATCGTTCCGGCGGAGCGGGACACCTGCAGAGGTTTTGTCAAAACAAAAATTATTTCGGGGTGACTTTCTCCTTTGAGCGCCTTGTACATTTTGGCGTCCATGGTCTCGCCCTTCTCACTCTTGATCGACGACACCTGAAGGGTAGCCTTCGCATCCCGGATAACGCCGGGACGGAAAGTGGTTGCGGTTCCTTTTTTCGACGGAGTAAAAGTCATCTCGCCCCCGACTTCGCGGGAGGCCACGGTCCAGTCGCTTAAGGTAGAGGTGCCGGCGATCTGAATGCCGTTGTTGCCAGATAGCCTGTACGTTACCTGCGCGCGCAGCGTCAGGCCTGCAACGAGGAGGATGCCAACAAGGGATAATTTTAGCATAGCGCTTGCTGGAATCTAGATGACACGCGTTTTTCCCGGTACGGGGATCTCATAATTACCGTTGGCATCCGGCTCATCGGGCATCTTGGCGTCCCAGGCTAATCTTTCGGGAACGATCGATAGATCGGAGGCCAGGGCTTCTTCCAGCCGGATGGGTTGAGCCGAATGGGTCGCCATTCTTCCCATGATGGACGTCAGGGTGCTCTTCGCCGCGTAGTCGGTATTATTGATGTACGGTCCTTTCTGGATGGCGTTGAAGAATACATTGTGCTCGATCTGCGTGGAGGCAACCTCGTCTTCCTGTTCGCGGTATCGCCAGAGCGCCTGGTTGTCGAGGCTGAATATCCTGGCCCGTTCGTCGGCATAGCCTTTTGTTCCGCGGATGTAAAATCCCTGCCTGACTCCGCAGTTGTCCATGTTGCGGCATTGAACGTGCATCTTCACGCCGTTCGGATAGATATACTCCACGTACTGATGGTCAAACG
>DASVOT010000043.1:0-10656 GCA_036383235.1 Chryseosolibacter sp. | reverse complement strand
CATTCCAGACGCTTGGCTAAAACCATATCAAGTACAATCCGATCAGTAAGTTTGTGGGGGTAGCGTTCGCACTCGTCGATCCGGCGCTGTTTGCGCTGATTCCCATCTATATGTATTTCAACTGATTGGGCTCATCATGGCAGGGCCGGCTGACAACTTGCTTATTGAACATCACCAAACCAAGGAGATAAGGCACCGCCTTTCTTTGCGCCGGGCAGCGATGCCGTTGGCGCCGGGGAGCGCCGCCAGCATTAAAATTTTTTAAAATGAAATTAGAATCTAAAATTCCTGAAGGGCCTCTGGCAGAAAAGTGGTCGAAACACAAGTTTAATCTAAAGCTTGTCAACCCTGCCAATAAGCGCAAATACGAGGTCATCGTGGTCGGTACCGGTCTTGCGGGCGCTTCCGCCGCGGCGTCACTTGCGGAATTGGGATACAGCGTAAAAGCCTTTTGCTTCCAGGATAGTCCCCGCCGGGCGCACAGCATCGCGGCCCAGGGCGGTATCAATGCGGCGAAGAATTATCGCAACGATGGGGATAGTGTTTATCGACTGTTTTATGACACCATTAAAGGTGGCGACTACCGCGCCCGTGAAGGCAACGTGTACCGGCTGGCGGAAGTGAGCGTGAACATCATCGACCAGTGTGTGGCCCAGGGCGTGCCCTTTGCGAGGGAATACGGTGGCTTGCTGGATAACCGCTCATTCGGGGGGGCGCAGGTCTCCCGCACGTTTTACGCTCGCGGCCAAACCGGTCAACAATTGCTGCTGGGCGCGTATAGCGCCCTGAACCGCCAGATCGCCAGTGGCAAAATAAAAATGTACAGCCGGACCGAGATGCTGGATCTGGTCGTCTCCGACGGGAGGGCGAGGGGAATCATCACCCGCGATCTGGTGACGGGAAAAATCGAAGCCCACAGCGCGCACGCGGTGCTGCTGTGCACGGGCGGATACGGCAACGTCTTCTACCTCTCCACAAACGCAAAAGGTTCTAACGCTACGGCTGTATGGCGGGCGCATAAGAAAGGCGCGCTGTTCGGCAATCCGTGTTTTACACAGATCCATCCCACGTGCATTCCGGTGTCCGGGGGGCACCAGTCGAAATTGACGCTCATGTCGGAATCCCTGCGCAACGATGGGCGTGTATGGGTGCCAAAGACGGCGCGGCCCGGACTGAAGGCGAAGGATGCGGCCAATATCCCCGAAGCGGAAAGAGATTATTTCCTTGAACGAAAGTATCCCTCCTTTGGAAACCTCGTTCCGCGAGATGTGGCTTCCAGAAACGCGAAGTACGCGTGCGACGAAGGAAAAGGCGTAGGATCCGGCCTTGCCGTGTTCCTGGATTTTGCCGACGCCATCAAACGCGACGGAAGAAGGATCATCGAAGCGAAATACGGCAATCTCTTTGACATGTATAAGCAGATCACCGGCGATAATCCCTACGAGATGCCCATGATGATCTTCCCCGCCGTCCATTATACGATGGGCGGGCTATGGGTCGATTATAACCTCTCCACCACGATACCCGGCCTCTATGCCCTCGGTGAAGCGAATTTTTCCGACCATGGTGCCAACCGCCTCGGGGCCAGCGCGCTGATGCAGGGACTTGCCGACGGCTACTTTGTCATTCCGTATACCATCGGCGACTACCTGGCCAACCTGGGATGGAGCGAGAGAGTGAGCGTTGACCACCCCGCCTTCAAGCAGGCAATGGAACAGGTACAGGGCAGGATCCAGAAGCTTCTCTCCATCAACGGAAAGAAGACCGTGGATCAGCTTCACCGCGAGCTCGGGCTGACCATGTGGGATTTTTGCGGAATGTCGCGCACCGAAGATGGCCTGAAGAAGGCCAAAACAAAAATTCAGCAGCTGCGCAACGAATTTTGGGAGAACGTAAACGTGCTGGGAGGTTCGGGCGAACTCAACCAGGAACTGGAGAAGGCCGGTCGCGTTGCCGACTTCATGGAGCTTGGCGAGCTGATGGTAGACGATGCCTTGCACCGCTCGGAATCCTGTGGCGGGCATTTCCGCGAGGAGTCGCAAACGCCTGACGGCGAAGCGCTGCGCAAGGACGACCAGTTTGCATACGTCGCCGCCTGGGAATACAGGGGCGACGATAAGCCGGAGGAGTTGCACAAAGAGGAATTGTTGTTCGAGAACGTGAAACTCACGCAACGCAGCTATAAATAGAAAGGCAGGCAGCCGGCGATACCCGTTCCCGCGACTGCATCGAAAAAATAATTAACATTCAGAGAGATGAAAATCACACTCAAGGTTTGGAGGCAAAAAGATAAGAACAGCAAAGGAGCATTCAAGACTTATCAGCTGGACGATATTTCGACGGACATGTCGTTCCTCGAAATGTTCGATGTTCTGAACCAGGATCTGATCCTGAAAGGAGAAGATCCCGTTGCCTTCGATCACGATTGCCGCGAAGGCATTTGCGGCGCCTGCAGCATGTATATCAACGGCCGTCCGCATGGTCCGCTGCAGACCACGACGTGCCAGCTTCACATGCGAAGCTTCCGCGACGGCGAAACCATCACCGTTGAGCCCTGGAGGGCGAACGCGTTTCCGGTGATCAGAGACCTCATCGTCAACCGCGATGCCTTTGAACGAATCCAGCAGGCGGGCGGATATATCTCCGTCAATACAGGCGGAGTGCCGGACGCGAACGAGATCCCGATCCCCAAAACGAACGCCGACAAGGCTTTTGACGCCGCGGCATGTATCGGCTGTGGCGCCTGTGTGGCGGCATGCAAAAACTCATCGGCAATGTTGTTTGTGAGTGCGAAAGTGTCGCAGCTTGCCCTGCTGCCGCAAGGGCAGCCGGAACGGAAAATGCGCGTGGAGAAAATGGTCCAGCAGATGGACGTGGAAGGCTTTGGCTCCTGTACCAACACACTCGCCTGCGAGGCTGAATGTCCCAAAGGGATCAGCGTCTCCAATATCGCCCGCATGAACCGGGAATACTTTGCCGCCAAAATCAAATCTGAGAACGTATAACCACCAAGCCGAGGCGTTGAATCGCAGCAGTTCCGACTGATATCACGGTGCTATTACGATCCCGAAGCAGACCTTTTTTTACAGCGCGGCCTGTGCCATCTGCCGGCCGCGCCACTGCTCAAGCCGTTTGTTCATGAATGCGAACCACACGGGAGGAACGAGCGCGAGAATGATCATGGTCGGGTAGCCGAAAGGAAGCTGCGGGCTCTCATCGTAGTGGTTCAATACCTGGTAACGCTTATGCGCAAACGCGTGATGGTCGGAATGACGCTGTAATTGGAAAAGAAAGAAGTTGCTCAGCAGGTGACTTGCATTCCAGGAATGCAGCGGATTCACCCGTTCAAATTTTCCCGGAACAATCTCTCTCCTGACAATACCGTAGTGTTCGACGTAATTCACCAGCTCGAGCAAGGTGAAGGCTACCAGGCTTTGTGAGAAGAAGAAGAGCGGTACTTCCCAGGTCCACCTGTCCACGATGAGACTTGCCGTCGCTGTGAGCACCAAACAAAAAAGGAGGGGAAGGATGGCAAACCATATCATCTCGTTGTGGATTCCGAATGCGGCCATTTTCCTCCTTGCCAGCCTCTCTTTCTCCAGTTTCCAGGCATCGAGATAGCCGGCGAAAACAGAGCGCACCCAGAAGCGGTAAAAGTTTTCATTCTTCCTGGCTGTCGCCGGGTCGGCCGGAGTTGCTACTGCCACATGATGTCCGCGGTTATGCTCGATGTAAAAGTGCATGTAGCAAACGGTGAGCAACAGGAGCTTGCCGTAAAATCTCTCCAGCGCGGACTTCTTGTGGCCGAGCTCATGTGCTACCGTTATCCCGATGCCACCGGTCACGAGGGCATAACTCATGATAAACGCAATCCACTCAATTATGCTGTCCAGTCGGCCGGATGTGACGGCAAACGCTCCCCAAAACAGAAACACGAGCTGCACCCAGGTCCAGACATAGGTAACAAACCGATAGTAGAACGCTTCCGACCTCCCGGCCACCTCCGACTCGGGCACGTTCGACGGGTCAACGCCAACAATCTGGTCCAGGAAGGGGAGGATGACAAATGAAAACGCAAGAGCGGTGAAATTCCAGTACCCGCCCATATAGAAGCCCACCACTACCAGCAGTGGAATGATGAATGCAGTTGAAAAGCCGATACCGCTAACGATTGTGCGCATAGGGCAAAGTTAGGAATTTGCGCGGTGATACGGGCGTAAGGATATCAGGATATACGGATATAAGGACATAAGGATATACGGATCTAGGTGTGGGATTGGGGGCTGATTAGAGGGACATTCCGGCGGCAGCGGTGTGGAGCAACAACTCTCGATTAATTGCTTTACCTTTGCGCCTTATTTTATAAATACCATACATGGAATCTTTTGAAACGCTGGGACTCTCCGGTGAAATTGTTGAGGCTGTCCGCAAGCTTGGATTTGAGACGCCGACTCCCGTACAGCTGAAGGCAATACCCGTCTTGCTGCAAGGCAGCCAGGACGTGGTGGCGCTGGCCCAGACTGGAACCGGCAAAACGGCTGCTTTCGGCCTGCCTCTTGTAGAGCTGATCGATGAAACGGAGCACGCCACCCGCGCGCTCGTTCTGGCGCCCACGCGCGAGCTTTGCCTTCAGATCACCAGTGATTTTGACAATTTTTCGAGGTCCGTAAAAGATCTCAATATCGTGGCCGTGTACGGAGGAGCCAGCATCCAGGACCAGATCAAGAAGATCAAACGCGGAGCGCAGATCATCGTGGCCACACCCGGCAGGCTGATGGACCTCCTCGATCGCAGGGTCGTCGACCTGAAAAAGATCAAATACCTTGTTCTCGATGAAGCTGATGAAATGCTGAACATGGGTTTCAAGGAAGACATCGACCACATTCTGTCACATACTCCCGAAGAGAAAAATGTCTGGCTGTTTTCCGCCACGATGCCCGCCGAGGTACGGCGGATCGCCAAGACCTATATGGAGGACCCGGTGGAATTGACCGTAGGTGAAAAAAACCAGGGCAACCAGAACATCATCCATCAGTATATGGTGGTCGAGGACAGGGACAAATACCTTGCACTCAAACGCATTGTCGATTTCAACCTGGATATCTTCGGTGTCATCTTTTGCCGGACGAAGGTGGATACGCAGCGCGTCGCAGAACATCTGATCAAGGACGGTTATAACGCAGACTCCCTGCACGGCGACCTGACGCAGCAGCAGCGCGACCGCGTCATGAAGAATTTCAAGAGCAAAGCCCTTCAACTGCTCGTCGCCACTGACGTTGCGGCCCGCGGTATTGACGTCAACAACATCACCCACGTCATTCACATGAACATGCCCGACGAGATTGAATTCTATACGCACCGCAGCGGTCGCACCGCCCGGGCGGGAAAGACCGGGATCTCCATCGCGCTGATATCGAGAAGGGAAATGCAGAAGATCCGCCAGATCGAAAAGATGATCAAAGTGAATTTCGAGAAGGTGCTCATCCCGACCGGTCAGGAAGTATGCGAAAAAAGGGTCTTGAACATCGTCCACCGCCTGCGCGAAGTGCACCTCAACGAAGCGGAGATCGCGCACTTTGTCCCGTCCGTGTATCAGGAGTTGATGGACCTCAGCAAGGAGGAGATCATCAAGCGTTTCACTGCCCTCGAGTTCAATCATTTCCTCGATTATTACCGTGGCGCCCCGGATCTCAACAAATCAGACAAAGGCGAACGTCCCGATCGCGCACATACCGACCGCATTATATCCGGCGACCGTCTCTTCATCAACCTCGGAAAAATGGATGGACTCGATGCCGGCAAACTGCTTGCAATGATCTGTGACCGCTCGAATATTTCCCGCGACAAAGTAGGAAAGATCGAGTTGAAGGGGGCATATTCCTTTTTTGAAGTGGACCCCGATCATACGGCTGTTGTCAGGGACCACCTGCACGGATTTGAGTTCAGGGGGCGGGTAGTGCGCATTGAAGTTACCGAAGGGCGCGGCTCAAGAAAGTCATCGCCCGGGAAGAGGGCAGGGCGGACCACTGAAGGAAAATATCACCGTGCGCGCTACGGGCGATAAGCCACGCCGTCCGACATTCAAAGCTGACGATTTTTCCGGCTGTGCTACCAGCCCGCTACGGGTCTGAAGCCATTTGAAAGAGCGGCCTTTTTTCAAGAAACGATTTCTCTTCCGTGGCCTTCAGGTAGATTCCATTCTCTTCTATGAATTGATTGAGCCGCGAGGCATTCGCATCGTACTCATCCCGGTAATTATCCACCCTTAGGTCGGCATCGCGGATGTCGTCCACCAGCTTCTGCAGTGCCTTGTCAGAGGTAAATTCCGGCTGTGATTCCGCCAGGGAAACGAGCTCGCTTACAAGCGCGTTTGAAGCGAAATCGTACTCGCTGACGATCTCGGTGTCCGACATGGTACGCTGGTCATAACGCAGGGACACCAGTCCATCGACCCTTCCTTCAAAGACCTTAAGCTCGTCGCGGCTGGCGGGATTCAAGACAGACAGCTGGTGAAGCAAATGGTGCATGGCTTTGATCTTCGTGTCATCGTCGCTTATCATGGCATTCCAGGAGGCGACCATACTGTCCTGCAACGTGAGGAACGTTTCTGTCAGCGAGTCCGCTTTGGAAAAGCTCGCTCCGGGCTTCTCCTTTTTGTCACAGCTGCAGAGTGCCAAAAAACAAGTGGACGCGACTACACTCGCCGAAATAAAGGATCTGAGGGTCCGCGCCTGCTTCATTCTCATCAAAAAAGTGATTCTACTTTAATATAGGTTTCCAATCCGTGGTAACAGCTAGAGGGGTTTAAATTGTTCAAAGGCTTCTTTGCAATCGTTGCAATAGTGGATTGACCGGCAAAGTGTGGGGCCGAACGTGTTTCTCAGCTCTGTGTTAGTATTTCCGCATCGTGGGCAGACCGCGTATTCCAATACATCCAGATCCATGAAGAGATGGTTTGGCGGCGGCGGAGCCAGCCCAAAACTTTTCAACGCACGCCTGCCGCTGTCGGAGATCAGGTCTGAAGTCCATGGCTTCCTGAAATTGACATCGATATGAATTTTCTCCAATCCCTTCTCCCGCAAGGTCTTGTGGATCTCTTCCTTCATGGTTTCGAGGGCTGGACATCCCACAAAAGTCGGTGTCATTTCGATCGTGACCTCACCGCCTTCCAGCGCAATGTCTCGGATCACTCCAAGGTCTATCAGCGACAACACCGGTATCTCCGGATCCTTCACCTCCTTCAGCCATTCGCGGATCATATCGGCAGTAATTTCGCTCATTCCAATTTTGACATTCCTTAGTGATATACAACATCAAAAGAACCGGAAACGATCTGATTTAAGTGGTGCTTGAGGTGCCTGACGTAATCTTCCGCTATCCAGGCCAGGGGGTGCAGACTTCCGGTGTCGCACTGCCTGTCGTAATTTTCCTTCGGCATATTTTCCAAAACGGCGCAAATCCGCATGTTCATCAGCCGCCACAGGGCAATCACATCTTCCTTTTGCATTGTCTGGTATTGATTGGCGGCAACCCAAAAATCCTGCTGGTAGGTGATCTTCGGTGGCGTCTCTTCATACTGTGCGGTGATAAAACGCCGCAAGTTATTCTGGGCTGAATCGATAAGGTGACCCAGCACTTCCTTCTGGCTCCACTTGTTTGCAAGAGGTTTTGCGGAAAATTCCTTCTCGGGAATAGCCGAGATTTTTATGGCAAAGGCATTGACGATGTCACGTAGTTCGCGCGTTACGTTTTTCATGTTATGTATTAGGGTTATGATTTACCATTCGGCTGACGGGTCGATCCTGAACACCTCAGACATCTCATCCAGGAGGGCTTGAAGATGTTCGCTGTGTTTCCCGTACCTGCCGCCTGTTACGGGTTGAACCTCCGTCCAGTCTGGCAGGACAAGCTGCGTTTGAGAAAGGACGTCCTCTACTTTCTTCTGCCATTGGCGCTGCAGCGCCGTTTCCCCGGCGAATAATCCTTTTTCAATAAGTTCTGCTTCAAACGGCGACGGCTCGAACATTCCAAGCGCGTACGGAAGCGCATAGTCGAGCGAAGTCTGAAGACGCCGGACACTTTCCGGCGTCGCCGATCCGAGCTGTCGGATCCAGGTGTTGGCATGCAGGGTGTGGTATTTCAGCTCGCCCCGGATCTTGGCCGACAGTTCGGCGATTTTTTGAAACGACGAGCTGGTCAGCATTTCAAAGCGAATGGCTATGGCCGTGTCGTACAGAAAATGCCGGATGAGGCTGAAATCGTACTCACCGTTCGGCAGCTCTACAAAAATGCAATTGTGAAAGCGGGAGGCGCTGCGCATGAAGGCCACTGCATCCGGTGCCGGCTCGCCCAACTGCTCGAGTATGGAATAGAGAGCATTGCTTTGTCCGATCTTGTCCTGCGCCATGGAAGAAAAGGCGATATCTTCTTCCAGCAACGGTCCCAATCCCGTCCATTCGGAGTTTCGGTGGCCCAGGATGAGTTGATCATCGGCGATCTTGTACAGCAGCTCCTTGATAGCGGATTCGTGCATGGATGGTTTGGTTATGAACGGGCGCGGTCGAGAAATTCTTTCAGCTTGTCGCCGCCCTTGTAATCGGAAGCATCCCTGAATTTTTTCTCCGGAAGAGTCTGCCACAGGTCTTTCTCATCAGGTTTCGTCATCCGGATGTCTGCGGTGCGAATGGCCCATATATTGAGGATAATTTTTCCCGCGAAGTTGTCTTTTGAGGTAAGCATCGCGTGCACGGGACCGGAAGCGCGAACCGACGCGGCGTGAATATGTTGTTTTCCGCGTTTGAGAAGGTGGTAGATCTCATACTGTTCGGCGGGACCGGATTCATTGCGATCTTGAAGGAGATCGTAGGCCGTCTGATCACCTTCGGTAAAAGGGGAAACAAACACACTTCGGGTATCGGCCACATAAAGCGAACTGCAAGTGAATCGCCTGGTAAAGGCCTCTTTCGCAAGCACGTACGCCATTTCGATATCGGGTGCATGCACAACACCCTCGTGCTGAAACGGTCTTCCTTCCTTTGGCTGCACAAAAACCTCGAAGGTGCCGAATTGATCCATCGGCTTTTTAGGCAGAACCTGTCCCGGTTGGCCCGTTTTTGGTAAGCGGCTTATTCTCGGATCGATCGAATTCACGTGCGGCAGATCAGGTTGCCGGTTTAAATATAAACGGATCGCAACCGATTGAAAAGCAAAATTTTTCACATTTTTTTTAAAAAAACCAAACGAATGCACCGGGAACGTCGTTGGCTCTTTATCCCCAAGAACGAACGGCTGATTGTTGAACGATGGAGACATTTTCCTATGAAATGAATTGAGACTGTGAAGTACGTTGAATTTCTTTTGGCTCTCGACCTTCTGGCGAAGTATTATCCCAAATACCACAGCCATGAATTGTTGTTGCTTGCCGACGACATTTGGAGGTGGATCAACAATGAGCTGCCTGAAGACAGCAGCGCCCTTGTCTATCTGAAAGAATGTTTTAGTTCTCCGGCGGAAGCGTTGAGGGTTTTGTGGAGGGAGATCCAGCTGATGGCCGGGCCGTTTCTCAACTTAAACTGATCAGGCCAAAGGAGTGACATAAGCCGAGTCCCGCCTTTTCAGCGCTTCCCTGACCCACAGGCCGCGCTCTTCAGCGATCCTTCTGACTTCAAGCCGTTCCCTGTTGCAGGGACCGTCGCCGTTAATGACGCGTTTGAATTCGTCCCAGTCGGGCTCGGTATAAGTCCACCGCCCGGTCTGAGTGTCTTTCCTGAGATTCGGGTCCGGAATGCTGAATCCAAGTTCCCGGATCTTCGGCACATACATATCCAGGAACTGGTTCCTCATGTCGTCGTTGCTTGACATCTTCACTTTCCATTTCATGAGGATGCGGGTGTGCGCGGAGATCTTGTCGGATGGTCCGAAAAAATGCATCATCGGAAGCCACCAGCGATTGATCGCCTCCTGGAACATCTGTCTTTGCGTGGCCGTGCCGGACGCCAGGTAGATCACGCAGTGATGACCGAATTTCAGGTGAAAGGATTCCTCGGCGCAGATCCGCTCCAGGGCGCGGCAATAAGGGCCATAGCTGCCTTTCGCATTTGCAAGCTGGTTGACGATGGCGCCCGCATCCACCAGCCAGGAGATGAAACACGAATCCGCCCAGGTGTAGGCGGGATAGTTGAAGACATTCGAGTATTTCGATTTGCCCGAGATGAGGTCCTGGATCATCTCCTCCCTTGATTTGCCCAGCGTTTCCGCCGCGCTGTAGAGAAGCTGTGCATGCCCCACTTCATCCTGCACTTTCGCCATGAGCGCAAGCTTGCGTCTGAAACCAGGTGCGCGGGTGATCCACGTTCCTTCCGGAAGGGCGCCGATGATCTCGCTGTTGGCGTGCTGCTCGATCACGCGGATCAACTGCTTGCGATAAAGTTGCGGCATCCAGTCACCCGGTTCAATTTTTTCTCCGCGGTCGATGCGCGCCTCAAATGCCGCCAGCTTCACAGGATCCTCCGCCGCTGTCGTTTCGCTGATCCCTTCGAATGTGTTGCCTCCTCCGTACATACGAGAATGTTTTAGTGCGATCTCACCTTCAGCTAAAGATAAGAAAATCGGGCCTTTGACCCGGCCGCGGATCGGAAATCAGCCGGCGTTTCAGGG
>DASVOT010000042.1:0-2209 GCA_036383235.1 Chryseosolibacter sp. | reverse complement strand
CGGAGTGCGAATAGCCCATGTCGTCGCCGCGCACAATAAGCCTCGGCCCGTCCTGGCCGTAACAAAAGGACGCAGCCAATAGCAGCACCGTTAACGATCCGAAAATTCTGTTCATATTATTCCTTTTTATATTCCGATACGATCGAGTAATTGCCGGAACCCAGCTCCGCGACGGCATATCCGTCCTCGTACCTCAGGTTCGCGGCGGTCGCTCCGTCCACCTTTACTTCTTTGCCCGCCCGCGACGGCACGTGGACGATGGCTGTCGTATTCGGCGGTATGCTGATGTTCCACAGGAACCGTTCACCGTCGATCTTCCAGTCGCTGCCGATCCTGCCCTGCACGGATTCATAGCTGCCCTTCGCCCAGGTCAGGCCGCCGGCGGGCTGCGGCTTGAGAATTATTTTCCTGAAACCCGGCGCCCCCGGGTTGATGCCGAGCAGGGACCGGAAGAACCATTCGCTTATCGAACCGAACATCGGGTGGTTCTGGGAGGGATATTTCTCCGGGTACTCCCACGTCTCCCACAGCGTCGTGGCGCCATGGTCGAGCATGTGTTGCCATCCCGGAAATCCCCCGATGGTGGCGACAGCGTACGCGACGTCATTCATATTGTTTCGACGCATCACGTCGAACATCATTTTGGTAGAAAAAATACCGGTAGAAAGATGCCCTTTGTGACGGGCGAATTCGTCCATCAACACCTGCATGGACTTTTCTTTCTCAGGCGAAAACCCATACCACAAGGCGAAGATCTGAGCCGCCTGCGTGCCGTTGTCAAACCTTCCTGTTCCGGGGATGAGGTACTTGCGAACGATAGCCCTTTTGATGGCATCCGAAAGCCGCGCATACTTTACTGAATCTTCTTTCTTTCCCAGGATGCCGGCAAACCTGGCAGCGAGGATGGCGTGATGATAGTAAAAAGAGGATGCCGAAAATGCTTCGGCCTTCGGATCGAGCGCTTCATGGTCGCCGATATCCCAATGAAAAAGCCCGTCGACAGCTTTCGATTGCAGGAAATCCATTTGCCTGACAATCCCTTTGTAATTGCTTTCCAGAACCTGCCTGTTCGCATAAAAATCGTACAGTTGCTCCTGTAAGTAAGGGAAGGCCAGCTCCCACCCCAGCGGGCCCGAGTCGCCTCCATATCCCCTGTCGGCTATACCGGTATGGGGCGCGATCTCTGTAATGCCTCCGTCAGGCAACTGTTCGTTGGCAAAATCGCGCACCGACTTTCGGTAAAAGTTCGACATGTCAAAATTGTAAATGAAGGCGTCGGTGGTGACGACCATGTCGGCGCCATAACCCATTTTTTCCCTGCCCGGACAATCGGATTGGACACTGAAGACGTTGCTGAGAAAAGTCCATCGGATCACGTCATTTAATTTATTCAACTTGTCATTCGAGCAGCTGAAGGTACCTGCCTCTCTCAGATCCGCGCTTAAGCGCAGTCCCTCCACATCGGAGAGGGCCGGTGTGCCCGGCCAACCGGTGATCTCCACGTATCGGAATCCGTGAAAGGTGAACCGGGGTGACCAGACTTCAACACCGTCGCCTTTCAGAGTGTAACTATCCTGTTGCCACGCAGTCTCGGGCGCACCTGGTCCTGCTTTGATCCCCCCCTTTCGGATCTGCGTCATGACGGTGGTGTGATAATTCAGCGTCCCGTCTTCAAGGACGTCCTCTCCATACCGCAGTGTCACCGTTCTCCCGGCCAGACCCTTCACCCTGATCCTTGCCACGCCTGCAAAATTCTGTCCCATATCGACGATGAAAGTATCCGGTCTCACCTGCCGGATGCGCACGGCCTTCACGATGCGGGTGACTTTTACCGCCGGCTGCATCTGGACAACCAGCCTCCCCGATGGTCCGCCAACTCCGGTGGCAGGTTTCCAGTCACGTTGGTTCGCTCGCGTCGTATTCCATCCTCGCTGCTCCAGCCGCGCATCGTAATGCTCGCCGAGGTAGACACTGTTGCTGACGATCGGCCCCGGCGCCGTCTGCCATGATTCATCCGTAGGAATGACCTCCGCCGATCCATCGGCGTACGAGATCCTGATCTCCGCCTTCAGGCAGGGACGTCCCGTCTGTTGGTAATCCCGAAGGTCCCATCGCCCGAAGAGCTTGATGGGAAGGGGGTTCCACCACCCGTTGCCCAACATCACCCCTGCGACGTTGACTCCCCTTCGAAGGAGCGTGGTGATATCGT
>DASVOT010000041.1:0-5089 GCA_036383235.1 Chryseosolibacter sp. | reverse complement strand
GGGGCAGATGCGTTTTGCAGAAATCCAATTTCAGGGAGTTCCCAAACATCATCACAACCGCCGAAGATCTCGGACTGGATCAGATCTCCTTTTTGGCCGCGGATGTTTCGACCACCGCTTTCAATCGCCAGGAGTCGTGGTCTTCGGACAAAGTTTCCGGGATAGCGCTGAGCGCCACCGAAACAAAAGAATTTGAAGAGATCGTTTCCGGCTCGTTTGAAAAATTCGGGCATCAATACAGGAACGGGTTCATTGCAGAATCACCGCGAAAAATGTTTGAGCTGGTTCAGTATTACCGGGCACTGTCAGGTAACAACCAATTTCCCGTCCGGCGCTGCAATGCTCAGTGGGTGTCGGCAGTGGTCGAAGCGGATGGCGAAGTGCGGCCGTGTTTCTTTCACGCTTCGTATGGGAATATTCACGACGCTGAGTTTATCGACATCCTTAATTCATCCAAAGCGGTGCGCTTTCGCAAGAGCCTGAACATGGAGAAAGATCCAATCTGCACGAAATGCGTCTGCTCGCTGCATGTACCGCTGAATGCATAAGGCTCATACCGCTATCAGTCTCCATAACGGGTTTTGTTCCAGGATCGGGAGCGGGACTTGTTTTTCGATCTTTCCTTTGAGGGAATCGACGTCCATCCGTGCATACTTCCAGGAGTCCCCAACCCTGATCTTGTTCTTCAGAAAGTTCCAACGGGTTGCACTCTCCATATTCTTCAGTTCCGGTGTACCACGGGCGATGACCAAAGCGATGTCAGCAGGCATCAGGCCAAGCAAGTTTTCGAAATAATCCTTCTTCAGAGCGGGCGCGACAAAAACATTGGCAATGTTGCCCGCGGAAATTGAGGGAGGTGGCAGCCGGAATATTTCGGCAGCCTTCGCCGTGACCATGTCGAAAATCTCGCGCGCTGTCGCCAAATGCGTTTCATTAGCCGCTTTCATTTCGTCCAGCAGCGTGGGAGATCCGGTAAGGGTTGAATCGGTACCAAGTGTTACCGGAGTATGTTGTTTCAATTCGCCGACAGGAGCGGTGCGATGAAACAGGAAGAGGTTCGAAACGGGACACCACACCACGGCACATCGATGTCTCGTCAGCATTTCAATGGATTCATGATTGAGCCCCACGCCATGAACGATCACCGTATTTGCTTTCAGAAGGTCAAGACGCTCAAGCTTTTCGATTTCAGAGCGAGCAGATTCATCGATACCCTCTGCGGCATGGACAACGAAGGGTGTATGAACGTTGGATGGAAACTTACTGGCGATCCGTTTCTCAAAAGCCAGCGAATGCGCCCAACCAACCTTCTGCACCGTTACGGGAAAATCTTTGCTGCCGAGCGATCGATGCCACGGGTTATGGTGAACGACAGTGGTCGCGCCGCCGACCAGGTTTTTTAGTCCGCCCCATAACAGCCGCGTTCGAAGATCCAGTTTCTCAATTTCACGGATGGGAGATTCCGCGGGACGATAGATGTCTTTCGCCCATTCGACATAGTTCTGGTAGGGAGGCGACCCCAGCCTTGGATAAAGGTTCATCTCGAGATGATCATGCGCATTTACGAGCCCCGGATAAATAAAATGGCCGGTGAACTCCTCCGCATGCTCATCTTTTTTCAGCATGAGGCCCTTTCCGGTTTCAACAATCGTCCCTTTGCGGATCCTGAGGTCGCCGGTGACGTTGTCCCTCCCGTCGTGCCAGGTCACATCTTTCAAAAGGAAATTCATAGCTTTTTAACCCGTATACCGAAAACAGCAGGCATGCCGTTATAAAATGGCTCGACAAAGTCTTTCACAACGACATCATGTCTTCCCAGCGCGGCAAAGTATTCTTCGAAGAGATGGAGATAGTGACGCACTTCCAAAACCTTTCCCGAAAGGGGGTTTCGGAAAGTTCTTTTTTGGCGCATGAGCGTGAGGAACGGGTGAAAATCCGTAATAATCAGTGAACCATCGCGGTCCAGGGAATGAACAAGGGAATCGAGCGGCTGGTTGATCTCCGGCAGGTGGCCCAGAACCAACGCGCAAATAATAACATCAAACTGGTTCTCCTGAAAGGACGCTGTTGAAAGATCGGCACATGTAAAAACTCCCGAGGGACAATTCCTGTGCGCCTGTTCGATCATCTTCGGTGACAGGTCGATGCCCGTGATCTCCTTCGCATTTTTCTCTTTGGCATAGGCGCAGAATTTCCCGGGGCCGCAGCCGGCGTCCAGCAGCCGTTTTCCTTCGAGGGCAGGGAGGAGGTTGGAGACCACATCGTCGGATAATTTCTTCACCGGATTCGTTTCCGAGAGGTATGAAGATGCCCACTGGTCATAGCCTTCCCGCGCGGAAACAATTTTGGCCCTTCGTTTATTGAACCACACCATTACAGACCCTGTATTTCAGGCTGACGGTATCGCAGCCAGTACTTCATCAGCGCTTTTAGCTCGAGCGGATAGCGGAAAGCGTTGAGGTGATATCGGGGGGCGGATATTTTTTTAATGACCTTTTTTTGAAGCGACGAAAGTTTATAATCACTGACCGTCGGGTATCGGGCGTGGATCACAGTTTCAAAATCATGGATATACCGGATCATCTCGGGTTTCAGCCAGGGTGTCAGGAATTCGCGGTGAAGGTCGAAGTTTAACCATTGCGGCTCCATCCATTCGTCCAGTGAACGGGGAAAGCTGAATCCCTTGGCAAAGGAATCGCGATAGAGCTCAGAGCCTTCCGTCGGCACGGGTGTGTAAACGTAAATGACGATCTCCGTGGCAGGGTTGATGCTCTTGACCTCCTTGATGAATGCGACTTCCTCGTGTATCTGCCGCCAAACCAGTTCTTCGGTAGCGGCGGGCAAACCCAGAACAAACGAATACTCCGGAATGATGCCGAATTTTCTGATCCGCGCCGCAAAAGCTTTTATTTTTTCACCCGTCTGTTTTCCACCTTTGTCCATCTGGGTGAGCAGTCTGTCGTTGCCACTTTCGGCGCCGAAGAATATCATCGCGCAGCCGGAGTCCGCAATCGCCTGCAGTGAATCGTCTCTGAACTGATCCATGGTATCGATCCTGCCTTCTGCCCACCATCTCATTTGCTCTTTCTCAATCAGGTGGGCAAACTCCACCGAGCGTTTTTCGGACACGAAGAAATTATTGTCGTGAAACTGAAATGCGTTGCCCCCGAATTTTTCTTTGAGGAACTTAAGGTCCTGGTAGATCTTTTCGGCTGACTTTCCTTTCCACCGGGCTTCGTAGATGGGAACAACTCCGCAGAAGGAACAGGTAAAGGGGCAACCGATGCTCGAGTGATAGGCGATGGTCTTGCTGCCAAGAAAGGTCTTGCCAAGGTATCCGTCGATGCTGTAAAAACTGTCGAGTTTTTCATAAGGAAGTGGAGGCAGCATGTCCTGATCATACAGCTGTGCTTTTCTTGTTGTCACTATTTTTCCGGCCCGTAAGAAAACCAGATTCTCAATTCCATCGAGAGGCCTGTTCTCCGACAGCGCGCGGAGGAGGGAAGGAAACGCTTTATCCCCGGGGCCGCATACGACTACATCCACATATCCCGATCGGATAACCGTAGCGTGGTGATTGGAAGCAAAATATCCGCCCCAAATGATCGTTAACCCGGGGAAGTCTTTCCGGATCGCTTTCGTGAAGGGGATCGCTTGCTTAAGCTGGGGCCCAGGCATGACCGTGGAGGCGAAGAACCCGAATTCACCGGAGGCGAGAAGCGCGCTGATCTTCTTCAATGGATCTTTTTCCCGGTTCCCGTCAACAATAACATATTCAAATTCACCTTCTATGGAGGCCGCTACCGCCAGGATTGAATTGGGAATGATGCGAACGGCGTTGCCAGACCTCGGATTGAATAGCAGAACTTTCTTCTTCATTCGGATTGATCTCTGACAAGTTACAAATTATTTTTTTGACCACGGGCGGAAGGAGAAACGGAGGAAGCGCTTGCATCCTTAGAGGATTTTCCCTAATTAACGTGATTGCCGTGAAGATCGTCCATGTATCCTATGCTCGTCCTTATCCCCGCTACCCCGACCCGCGGGCGTGGATCAGGTTTCTTGACTTCTATACCGGTGTGCTCGAATCCCTTGCGCGAGGCGCGGAGGTAATTTCAATTTACCACATCGATTACAAGGGCGTCGTGGAAGAAAAGGGCGTTCAATATCATTTTACAGGGTTGCGGGAGTGGCAATTGCTGATGCCCCTGAAATTGAACCGATACATAAGGACACTGCGTCCCGATGTGGTGGTAGTACACGGACTGACTTCTCCCTGGCAGGTGCTGATGCTGGCCCGCAATCTGACGAACAGCGTCCCCATCATTGCGGAACATCACGCGGAACGTCCCTTGCGGTTCGCGCGTAAATTCCTCCAGCGTTTGGCTGACCGGCATATTAGGGCATATCTCTTCACGTCGAGGGAGTTGGCGCAGCCGTGGATTGAAAATCGGCTGATCGCCGACGCAAGAAAGGTAAAGGAGGTCATGGAAGCATCCTCCGCGTTTTGCCCTATGCCCAGGGAAGTCGCCTCTCAGTTTACAGGCGCACACGGCGCAAATGCTTATTTATGGGTTGGGAGGCTGAATTCAAACAAGGATCCGTTGACCGTTGTAAATTCGTTCCTTCGTTTCCTCCGCATTACAGGCGAGGCCAGGCTTTATATGATCTTTCAGACCGAAGAGTTGCTCGAAGAAATAAAAAATGTGCTGTCGGCAGCGGGTGAAGTGTCTCGGAATATTTGCCTTGTTGGAAAAACAAGACGCGAGGATATGCAATACTGGTTCAACAGCGCCGACTTTTTTATTTCCGGATCGCATTATGAGGGCAGTGGCATTGCTGCATGCGAGGCAATGTCATGCGGCTGTATTCCGGTGTTAACTGACATCCCTTCGTTCCGGATGATGACCGGCCAGGGAAAGGTGGGGTTGCTCTATGAAGCCGGTAACGAAGACGCCCTGTTACAGGCATTGGTTAAGAGCCTGACTGTGGAACGCGAAGGTGCGCGCGAAAAAGTGCTTCGGTGGTTCAGGAACGAATTGTCTTTTGAAGCGATCGCAGAAAAGCTGATGCAATGCATTGATGAGGT
>DASVOT010000040.1:0-3872 GCA_036383235.1 Chryseosolibacter sp. | reverse complement strand
GGCCCAGAAATTCGGAACCAACACCAATAAGCTCCTGAACCTTTTCAAAAAGGTTTTCGGAAAAAGCATCTTCGAATACATCGTCGAACAACGGATGGACCATGCGCGCAAGCTCTTGAGGGAAGAAGGCATGCCCGTGGCGGAGGTGTCGCGCCACCTGGGCTACAAGAACCCGAATCACTTCTCGACGGCTTTCAAGAAAAGGGTTGGCGTGAATCCATCCGTATACAGGTAAGATGTGTTGCCGGCCGCAAAGCCCATTGGGCTTCGACAAGCTCAGCCACCGGGCTTCGACAGGCTCAGCCACCGGGCTTCGACAGGCTCAGCCACCGGGCTTCGGCAGGCTCAGCCACCGGGCTTCGACAGGCTCAGCCACCGCAGTCGAATCTTGAATCTCCCTAATTGCAAACTATTCACACGATTTTCCTACCTTTAATATCATCACAACCCTCCGGTATGACCACAAGACGAGCGACCTTATGAACAAGCGAACGTTTCTCAAGACTTCCACCGCGCTGGTGACGGGCACCATGCTTTCCGGATTCGGTGCATGCGCGCCGGGAAAGAAGGAACACCTTACCAACTGGTCGGGAAACCTCCAATACAGCACCGACCGGATACATTATCCCGCGACAGCGGAAGAGGTGCAGCGAATCGTGCGGGAGTCTTCTTCGCTGCGGGCGCTGGGATCACAACATTCCTTTAACACCATTGCCGACAGCAAAGAGAACCTGGTTTCATCCCGACGCCTGAACAAGATTATCGCGCTGGACAAATCCGCGCACACAGTCACGGTAGAGGGCGGGATCAAGTACGGCGAGCTTGTGCAATACCTTCACGAAAACGGGTATGCCCTTCACAACCTGGCGTCGCTTCCTCATATTTCAGTGGCCGGGGCCATTGCCACCGCCACGCATGGATCCGGGGTGAAAAACGGCAACCTTGCCACGCCCGTTTCAGCGATCGAATTCGTCAACGGGCAAGGCGAGGTCGTTCAGCTGTCAAAAAAAGATGGGGATGTTTTTAACGGCGCTGTCGTCGCTCTGGGAGCGCTGGGCTTCGTTACAAAGGTGACGCTCGACCTGCTGCCGACCTTCAGCATGAAACAGGTGGTCTACCGGAACCTGCCCATGTCGGCGCTGAAGGATAACTTCGCCGCGATCATGTCCGCCGGGTATAGCGTGAGCCTGTTTACTGACTGGAGCAATGCCAATGTCAATGAAGTCTGGGTAAAAAGCCTCGCGGATGCAGGCGATAAAAATGCGGAAACTGAATTTTACGGGGCCAGGCCCGCTGAAAAAAACATGCATCCCGTGGAAAGCCAGTCCGCGGAAAGCTGTACGCCGCAGATGGGTGTGGCGGGCCCCTGGTTTGAGAGGCTGCCGCATTTCAAGATGGGCTTCACGCCCAGCACGGGAAGAGAGCTGCAGTCCGAGTACTTTGTGCCCCTGGAACACGGCTACGAAGCGATGATGGCCGTGGAGAGCCTTCATGAAAAAATCACACCGCACCTGTTCATTTCCGAGATCCGTACCATCGACGCTGATGATCTCTGGATGAGCCCCTGCTATAAAAAACCCTGTGTCACCATTCACACGACGTGGAAACCCGAATGGGATCAAGTCATGGACCTGCTTCCACAGATGGAGGCACAGCTCGCGCCCTTCAATCCCCGGCCGCACTGGGGAAAGCTCTTCACCATAGCGCCTTCCATTCTTCAACAGCGGATTGAAAGGCTCGCAGATTTCAAGGGATTGGTGAACCAACACGATCCGAAAGGAAAATTCCGGAATGAGTTCCTGCAAAAAAATATTTATGGCGTTGCGCAAGTGTAATCGTCATTTTCTCTGAGCCCGCGCGATCTCCCGGATGCCGCACGCTATCGTGCAAAATAAATTTTCACTCCGGAAAGCTTTATATTCAGAACGTTAAGTACTAACTTAGGTATCCCTAACTATACCAAGAATGAAAAAGGTCATGTCCGCCCTGGTGGCAGGTTATATCCTGCTTGCCGGGATCTCCCTGCACGCCAGGATATTAACAGTGAGCAACAACCCCGACCGTCCCGCCCAATACGCGGCCGTGCAGGCAGCCATCGACGCAGCCACCGCGGGGGATACCATTTACGTGCATGGATCGCAGTTCCTGTATCCCGACTTTACGGTGAACAAACAACTGGTCATCATCGGCGCGGGCTACAATTCCAACAACCAGTTCAACCTGCCCACCCGTGTCAACTACATCTACTTCTTCAGGGATGCGGGCCTTCAGAACGGATCCAACACCGTGCTCACCGGATTCGCCATCGCGGGCGGCATACAGATCGGGGGGAGCTCCCAGTCAATCGATGGCCTGCGGATATTCAGGAACACAATTACCAATATGTACACCTACACGGGAACGGCCTTCGCCAATAACTGGACGCTCTATAACAACATCATCACCGGGACTATTTATGGCGGAAGCGGCTCGTCGACGTCACCTTCGTCCACCAACATTTCCTTCCAAAACAATATTTTCTCCACGGGAGGTATATACGGTTTTTCGGCAAGCTCCATACTGATCGACCACAACGTCTTTACGGGGGCGAACAGCTTGAGTTACCTGTATTATGCCACGCTCACGAACAACATTTTCATCCGGGCGACGGGGAACCTGATGAGCACCACGGTGAATTTCAACACCTTCAATAAGAACATTTCCAACCTCACAACGGTAGGACCCAGCGCGCCGACGAACAGTTTTGCGGGCGGCACCAATACGGAAAGCGGAAACCTCGTCGCAGTCGATCCGCAATTTGAAAACGTCACGGACCTTAACAACTACAACAACACTTTTAACTACCGGCTGAAAGTCACCAGCCCCGGGCACAACACGGGCACTGACCTGACCGACCTCGGCATCTACGGCGGTGCCTATCCGTTTCCCAGCGGCGGCGCTGTTGGCAGCGGCTTCGACACCAGTCCCCTGCCTCCCATCCCGCAGGTGACCGAAGTGAACATCCAGAACGCCACGCTTCAGCCTGGTACACAGCTCAATGTACAAGTGAAGGCGAAGGTTAATAATTAGCGGTCAGCAATTCCAGGTTAGTGATTGGCTATCGGTAACGCGCATGTTGCAACGTATGGAACAGCAACGGGAAAGATCAAGTCCGGTTCACACCGGGAGGCTTGCATTGCTGGCGATGGCGACCCTGCTTTTTGTTTTCGAGGGAAGAGGTCAGACCTTAAACCGCGCGGAATACTTTTTTGACAGCGACCCGGGCACCGGCAACGGGACGGCCGTCGCTTTCACTTCCGGGGCTTCTGTGAATTTCACGTTCAACGCTGACATCTCCGCCCTCTCGAACGGATTCCACAACCTGAACTTCCGCATCCGCGACAATGCGGGAAAGTGGAGTCATTTTCAATCGCGTACATTTTACATCGTCTCCAACGCGTCCCTCGCCACCAGTAGCGCGGTCACCCGGGCGGAGTATTTCTTCGATGCGGATCCCGGCACCGGCAACGGCTTCACCCTATCCGTTACACAGGGAGCGAGCGTCACCCGGACCCTCGCCATCGATATTTCCGCGCTGGCGCCGGGATTCCACAACCTCAATATCCGCGCGATCGACAACCGCGGGCAATGGAGCCATTTTGCAACCCGTACGTTCTATATCGTGCCTCCCCTGAGCGCCAACGCCGGGTCGTCTGTTGTAAAAGCGGAGTACTTCCTGGACACCGATCCCGGGGTGGGCAACGGCGTGAATGTGGCGGTCACTCCTTCCGGAACCATCAACCAGGCAATCGTCATTCCCACGGGGGCGCTATCTGCTGGCTTTCACACCATCAACTTCCGCGCCCGCGACGACAAAGGACACTGGAGTCACT
>DASVOT010000039.1:0-2274 GCA_036383235.1 Chryseosolibacter sp. | reverse complement strand
GGTATCGTGCAAATGGTTCGGCATCCAGATGTCATCGTGATTCAGATAGGCGATATACTTTCCTTTCGCACGGCGTATCCCTTCGTTGTTCGGCCGGCTTTGATATCCCGAGTTCGCCGGCAGGTTATACCAGTTAACGCGCGAATCATGACGGAACGATTTTACCACCTCTTCCGTGTGGTCGGTACAACAATCTCCGATAACCCACAGCTCAAAGTTTTTGTAGGTTTGCCAGAGTACGCTTTCAATGGCATATTTCAATGTTTCAGCCCGGTTGTAAGTTGCGATCACTACCGTGACCACGGGGTCCGCTCCTGCGCTCATGCGTACTCGAGTTTGGATTTCTCTGAATCTGTCTGCAGCGTTTCGGGCGTCAGTTCCCGGCCAAGTGCCTGAAAGTAAAGCTGGATGGCCTTGTCTTTCTCATTGAATTCCACGTCCTGCAGACCGATCCGCTCATCTTTCGCTACATTTCTTTTCACCTTCAGGTTTTCATTGAGCAAGATTGGAAGTCCCGGATGAGCCGTATTTTCGTCGAGGTTTTCAATCAGCCCGTAGCTGTTAAAGCCGCCCATCCCGTCGAGCCGGTCGCCCGCCCGGAGATTTCGTTTCGCATAGGTATGAACGTCGGCGCGCATGCCATAGGCTGGCTGCAAACGCGCGGTGCCGTCGAGGTAAGCTTCGGCAACACATTGCATTGCTTCAATATGCCCCAGGTGATAGGGTCTGGAAAAGACATAAAAAGTACCGGGTCCGACATCCGGCGGAAACCAGTTACAAGTGTATTGCTGAAATTTGTCGGCTGTGTGCGCCCCGACGAACCCTCCTCCTTTTGGCTCGCTTCCCAGCACGTAGTCCACCAGCGGATGCTTGCGATCCCACACCTCATAGAAGTTGATGTAATTGAAAATTTCATTTACGTGTTTCATCCGGTGTCCGAACATTCCGGGAACAGCGGTCTTGCCGTTGATCGCATTCGCCAGCACCGCCATCTCGACGCAAAGCTTCGTTCCGTCCGTATACGATGAGCACATCTTATGATCGAGTGTACGCTTGTCCGCCTCCGGCGCAATCTTGACGGGATCGGTATAGCGGTCGAGGAAATTCTTGATGTTCCCGGCCATCACAATGTCGAGTCCCCAGAGCTCGATCTCGTCGATCAGCTTCTTGATGACAGTCGGCTGGTCTCCGTCGGCACAGGTGTATACCACGCCCTCGTCCTGCGCGGCCTGCAGCAAGACCGGTCCATACATCATTTCAGCCTCGTAGTTCATCAGGACAACGTGCTGATGATTCCGGATTGCCTTTAAAGCGTGCAGCGCACCCTGATAGACGGCACTCGACGATTCGATCAGAACGTGAACGAGCCCGCTTGCTGCGATCAGTTCGCCTTTGTCTGTCACCGCAACTTTTCCGCGCTGAATTGCATAGTTCACATCTGAAAGCGTGTTTACTACTTCGTAGTCAAGCTTCAGCCATTTCGCACAGTCAATTGCTTTCTCGAGCGCGATATCGGCAAGGGCCACCGGTTTCATCCCCGGCGTGACATGCGTCTGGTAGACAAGCCCTTTTCCGATCGAACCGATTCCAATGATCGCAACCCTGATTTCGGTTTCTAAAGATGCGAGGCGCGTTTTTAACGTTTTCATCTGGTTCATAAGCGGAAGGATAAAGACTGGTTATTAGAGGATTTTTCGCGTTGGTATCGTTCTATCGGCGAAAATTACCGTGCCAGCAGTGACAAAAATTGCAGGAATTTTTATGTGAGCGAGACCGGAACGCACGCTACTGTTCCGGTGGCCTGGCCGCGATTGATTCGGCCCGGTGCGTTCAACCTGAGAATAGGGAAAGGGCGCATGATCAACGGGACGACGTCAAGAGAACATCCTGTAGAAAATGTTATACAACTCAAAAAAAAACCACTCCTCTTGGAGAGGAGCGGTTTGTCTGGTTTAGGTTTAGTATAATGCTTTTTTACTGAAGGGATTTGATCAGGTCCTGGTTCATGTTCTGATAGTCCCGGTTTTGGGCCTGCCTGGCACTGTTGAGGGAAGCGGTTGCCGATTCAATTGCGCCCTTTTTGTCTCCAAGCGCTTTCTGGATCTTTGCCTTTTGATGCAGGATCCAGTAGGCGTTGCGGTTGGATTCATCCTGAAGCGAAAGGTTTATCCACGCGAGCGCTTGTTTCAGGTCTCTGCCTGTTTCAAAGTAGTAAGAGGCGGCCTGGTAGTAATTGGAAGGATTCACTTTCGTGTTTGCTTCGATGGCCTTCAT
>DASVOT010000038.1:0-7688 GCA_036383235.1 Chryseosolibacter sp. | reverse complement strand
GAAGTTGTAGGAGCCAATCAGTTGCGTTTGAACCTCCTCGCCGTTGTCGGCCCTGACCCTGACCATCGGATCGGCACTGATAAGCGCCGCGTGGTAATAATCGCCCTTGCCAGGATAGAAAACGGGTTTTGCGAAGGGCTTGGCCAGATCAACCAGCAGTGGATTCTGCGAGTTGACAAATACGACCCCCTTGTTTGCCAACAGGTGGGCGTACAATTCACCTTTCGCCTGCACGATGTTTTGAAATCCTCCGAACGTGCCGATGTGGGCCTTACCGATGTTGGTGATGAATCCATGCGTAGGCCTGGCGATCTCGCATAGACGCGCTATCTCACCCGTATGATTGGCGCCCATCTCCACCACGGCAATTTCGACCGACCGGTCGACGGATAAAAGCGTGAGGGGAACGCCGATGTGATTGTTGAGGTTTCCTTTTGTGGCGAAGGTCCGGTATTTTTTACTCAGAACAGCGTTGGTCAGCTCCTTGCTGGTAGTTTTACCGTTGGAACCGGTAAGTCCGATCACGGGAATATTCAGCTGACGGCGGTGGTAGGTGGCCAGTTCCTGGAGGGCGCTCAACGCATCGGGCACGAGAATATGCCGATCGCTCTTCGCGTATCGCGCATCATCGATCACCGCGTAACGCGCCCCTTTCTCCAACGCTTCGGAGGCAAATTCGTTCGCATTGAACTTATCGCCTTTTAAGGCAAAGAATATAGAGCCCGGAGCAATCTTTCTCGTATCCGTCGACACCGCTCCGCATTCCAGATATCGCTCGTATAAATTTTCAATCCCCGTGGCCATTGCGCTTATAAACTTTGTAATTTGATGCGTGAACCGCCATCAGTATAAAATTTTGCGAGGCAAGATAGCAGGTGGACAGGGGTCTGCATTCATAAACATAAAATAATTTCATGATCCGATGGCTCTTTGTTCTTATGTGGTTCATGCCCCCGATGGTCCAGGCGCAATTCACCTATCTCCTGGACGAGCGCACTCCGGTTTTCGACGCGGATGGCAACACGCTTTCGCTCGCCTGGGCCGGCGGACTCAACGCCACCAACGTGAACACCATGGACCTCAATGCCGACGGGAAAGACGACCTGGTATTGTATGACCGAACCGCCGGCAAGGTTATTACTTTTATCAACGATGACAATCAATATGTTGCCGCTTCACAGTACGAGAATTTTTTCCCGGCCGATATCTCAAACTGGCTTCTGCTCCGGGACTACAACTGCGATGGCAGGAAAGATATCTTTACCGGCGACATTTTGGGAATCAAGGTGTTCACCAACGTCACGGCCGCTGGCGGTCCGCCTGAATGGAAACAATATCTGTTCAGCACCGGTTTTCCAGGTTCGAAAAGCCCGGTCCTCCTGACACAAGGGTCCAGCTCCAAAGTAAACCTTCAGCTTCAATATGACGACCTGCCCTCCATCAGCGATGTCGACGGAGACGGCGAACTGGATATTTTTAATATTCAGTACGCCGGACACAGCGTGGAATTTCACCAGAACCTCAGCTTTGAAAACGGCCTTCCCTGCGATTCACTTGAATTCAAACGCATCACCCGCACCTGGGGAAACGTTACGGAGTGCGATTGCGGCGAATTTGCCTTTAACGGTGAGGGCTGCCCGCCGGCGGGAGGCAGAACCAAACATGCCGGAGGAAAAAGCCTGCTGATCCTGGACCTGAATGCAGACGGAGCGCAAGACCTCCTGCTCGCCGAAGCCGGGTGCACGCAGATCTATGCGCTGCCGAACCTGGGAACCACGTTCGAGCCGGTCATTGAAAGCGCCTCGAGTTTTCCGCAGCCACAACCGGTCAGCATGGTCGTCTTTCCATCCCCGTATTTTGAGGATGTCGACTTCGACGGAACAAAAGATCTTATCGTCACGCCGGATATCTTCACCAAGGAATACCTGAATACAAATCTCCAACACTCAACCTGGCTTTATAAAAACACCGGAACGAATGCCCAGCCATCCTTCAGCTTCGTGAAACGCGATTTCCTTCAGGAGGATATGATCGATGTGGGTGACAATGCCGTCCCCGCCTTTACCGATATCGACGGCGATGGCGATGAAGACCTGGTGATCAGCAGCCACTCGTCTGAAAAGTATACGTCGGCGTTGCATTTTTTTCGAAATGACGGCTCCGCATCAGATCCCTCCTTTAAACTCGTCACCGATGATTTTCTTGGCTTCTCTTCATCAACATTCTATAATGTAAAGATCCAGTTTACCGATATCAACAGCGATCAGATGACGGACCTGGTCTTTACCGCCACAAGCTTTAACGACAACCTCACAAGCCTTTTCTATTTTACCAATAAAAGCAGGACGCGCCTCGATCTATCTGAAGCGTCGCTGCAGCGCCTGGACTTCAACCTCACCAGCAGTGAAAACATTTACGTCACGGATGTAAATCAGGATGACCTCCCGGATATTCTTGTTGGCCGGAGCGAGGGCAATCTCGAATACTGGAAGAACACCGGCATCAAGGGTTCGCCTCTGTTCCAGCTTGAAGAGGAGAATTTTCTCGGGTTTACGGCATTTCCCTTGCGACAGAATCTTTCATGCGCCGTCGCTGACCTCGATGGTGACGGCAACGCTGACCTTGCCATTGGCGATCAAGCGGGCAGGCTTGGTGTCATCAGTGATTTCAGGAACGCGGTCGCAGACCAGAGCCAGGTTGAACAGGCGATCATCTTTAATCCCCTGCAGCAAGGATATGGTGACAGAAACCTGGGAGGAAGGATATGGCCCACCCCCGTGAATCTGTTTAATGCGAACAAACCGGCGCTCGTCGTCGGGAACGCGCTGGGAGGTATCCATGTGCTGCGGCACGATGAAGGGATGTCCCTCCCCGAAGAGCCGCAGGTGAACATCTTCCCGAATCCCGTTGAAAAAAATAATGTTCTGAAGATTCAGGCCGACCGGCAGGGAACCATACAGGTATTCTCGATGCTTGGGCAGCAATTGACCGCTCCCTTCAGTTTGAAGGCAAATGAGGTTTTCAAATACCACCTGCCAACGCTGGCAGCAGGTATTTACCTCATAAGGTTTACAACCACCAAAGGCTGGGCCGCACAGCGACTGGTCATCAGGTAAAGGTCCCGTTGCTCAGCATTTTCCTCCGGACTTCTTCAGCCGTTCGCTTTTTAGCCTTATACTTGGGCTTTTTTTAAACCAAAGCGAAGCATAAACCTTGATCTGACTTTGAACCCGCACCCCGCATTTATTTTCGACATGGACGGCGTCATCGTGGACAGCAACCCGTTTCATAAGATCGCGCTGAAACAATTTTGCGAGAAATACGGACATCATCTTACGGAAGAGGATCTCGTGAAGAGAATCTACGGGCGCCGCAATGAAGATTGGTTAAAGAATATTTTTGGTCCGCTGGACCCTGACCAGCTCAATCGCTATGCAGACGAGAAGGAGGCTCTTTTCAGGGAGCTCTACGACGGGGAAATAGAACCGGTCGCCGGCCTGGCTGGTTTCCTGGAGCAACTGGATGAGCTCGGGATCCAACGCGTCATCGCCACTTCGGCCCCACGGGCGAATGTAGACTTTACCCTGGTAAAGACGGGGACGGTGAAATATTTTCAGATCATCCTGGACTCTTCTCATGTCAGGCACGGCAAACCGGATCCTGAAGTTTACCTGAAAGCTGCCGGGGCAGTGCAGGCCCGTCCGGAAAACTGCGTGGTTTTTGAAGACTCGCTGGCCGGGGTGGAAGCGGCCAGGGGCGCGGGGTGCAAGGTTGTGGGGATCACCACCACGCACAGCGCCGCTGAATTGCGCCAGACCGATCTGGTGATTGACAATTTCGCCGGAATCGATCCCCGCCAGGTCATTCAGAGATTATTCGGGAGCTGATCTGCACCTGGCGGAGGCTAATCCTGCCAGGGACAGCTCCCAAAAAGTTAAAATGAGTTTTGGATAATTACCCATTTTATCGATATTTGCAGTCCCTTTTCAGGAAGGGGTTTTAAACAAAGAGCTGAATTATGGCGAGAGTTTGTCAAATAACCGGAAAGAGGCCTCGGGTCGGAAATAATGTTTCGCACGCGAACAACAAGACAAAGCGCAGATTTTACCCGAATCTTCAGAAAAAGCGTTTTTTCATTCCTGAGGAAGACAAGTGGATCACCTTAAAGCTGTCTACGAAAGCGATTAAAACCATCAACAAGCATGGAATTTCCGCTGTTTTGAAAGAAGCCAAGGCAAACGGAAATCTCGTACTGTAAAAATTGAACGATCATGGCAAAGAAAGGCAATAGGGTTCAGGTAATTCTCGAATGCACCGAGCACAAGACCACGGGTCAGCCGGGCATGAGCCGTTACATTACCACCAAAAACCGCAAAAATACCACTGAGAGATTGGAGCTGAAGAAGTACAATCCCATCCTGAAAAAATATACGGTCCACAAAGAAATTAAATAATCATGGCAAAGAAAGTTGTTGCTTCCCTTAAGAAAACCGACGGTAAGAGCTTTGCGAAAGTCATCAAGGCGGTGAAATCCGAAAAGACCGGTGCTTACACCTTCAGAGAGGAGATCGTGCCTGCGGAGCTGGTCAAGGAAACGCTGGCCAAAAAATAATTAAAAAGGCGAACCAGCCTTAAAAACGTAGAACGCAGAGACGAGGCAGTGCCTTTCTCTGTGTCCTGCGTTTTTTTATTTCATCTTTGGCCTGAAAGTTATATCTCCGTAAGGATGCTCATCTAAAATTAACCTGAGATATGTTCGGCTTGTTCTCAAAAGAAAAAAAGGAGTCTCTGGACAAGGGCCTGGAAAAGAGCAAAGACAGCTTCTTCTCCAAGCTCGGAAAAGCGATTGTCGGAAAGGGCACCGTCGACGAAGAGGTCCTTGACAACCTGGAGGAAGTGCTGGTTTCTTCCGATGTGGGGGTCGAAACGACCTTGAAGATCATCGACCGCATCCAGCAGCGCGTGGCCCGCGACAAGTACATGAACACCGCCGAGCTTAACAGGATCCTGAAGGAAGAGATCATCGGGTTGTTGTCTACGGCGAACGTGGGTCCTGCAGAGTTCGGCATCCCTGAGGACAAGAAGCCCTACGTCATCATGGTCGTGGGGGTGAACGGCGTAGGGAAAACGACCACCATTGGGAAACTGGCAGCCCAGTTCCGAAAAACCGGCAAAAGCGTTATTCTGGGTGCGGCAGACACCTTCCGCGCGGCGGCAGTAGACCAGCTTAAGCTCTGGGGTCAGCGTGTAGGCGTACCGGTAGTTTCCAAAGGAATGAATACGGATCCTTCTGCGGTCGCGTATGATGCAGTAAAGGAAGCTGTTGACAAGCGCGCGGATGTCGTTATTATCGACACCGCCGGCCGGTTGCACACAAAAGTGAACCTCATGAATGAGCTCTCGAAAATCAGGCGTGTCATGCAAAAGCTCATCGCCGATGCTCCGCATGAGGTACTACTCGTGCTGGACGGCAGCACCGGTCAGAATGCCACCGTACAGGCCCGCGAGTTTACCCGCGCTACCGACGTGACGGCCCTGGCGATCACAAAACTGGACGGAACGGCAAAAGGCGGCGTTGTCATCGGCATTTGCGACGAGTTTAAGATTCCTGTTAAGTACATCGGCGTGGGCGAGAAAGTTGATGACCTCCAGGTCTTCGACCCGGTGGAATTCGTTGACTCACTCTTCAATAAAGAGTGACCTATTTTTTCTTTTTCACGGGCACAGGCGGCGCCTTTCGGATGGGGATTCGCATCATCACGTAATAATTAAATCCCCAGGTGGTCTCCTTGTCCGTTCGGCCGAAGCCCGGAACATCATAGGGCAGCATTTCAGGGGTCTTATCGGCCTTCAGCGCAAACTTGAACCGGCCCGTGTATCCCAGCCAGAGCATTTTCCAGATCTTGACACGCAGCCCGGTGGTGAGCTCCAGCCACCAGGCGTTCACTCCCGAATGATAAAAGCTGTCTGACAATACTCCCCAGTACGGGTCAGCGCTGGTGACTGTCATGGCTTCGGAGAAAACCGACCTCCCGTATCGTGCACCCAGGAAAAAAACATTGCGGTCTGGGTCCTGCGTAAGAAAGTTGACATCAATGCCCGCGCGCCAATACGTTCCATCGTTGGCATAGCTGGCGGAATCGGAAGCCAGGTCCCTTCCCCAGGTACCGTATTCCAGGGCAAGAAAATACCGGCCGAAATCAACCTCGCCATTTCCTTCCCATCCGTGAAAATTCGTTTGAACACGGGTCTTGACAAGGCTGATCGCGTCGGTTCCGATGCGGATTCCGGTCGGAAGATATTTGTTTTTGAGCGTGTCAGTTCTGACGGTGTCTTTGACGGCCTGCGCGCCGGCATCTGCCAGACAGAAGGTCAGGATGACCATGACGATGATTTTCAGTTTCAGGCTGCTCGGCATATCATCTGAAAATTTCTATGTGAATGGCCGTTTCGTTTGCGCGGGAGGGCACATCCCTCACAAGTCTGACAGAATCAAAAGAATGTTCCAGCACCCGCAGGTTGGACAACACAAACCTCTCGCCGCAGCTCTCCGAAACAAACTGCGCCTGCGACGTATAGCCCAGGTGCAAAACGCGGGGCGTGTCGCCGCTTTGAAAGTAGAACGTCGTTTCATCCTTAAAAAAATTGAGCGGAAGATAGATCCTGCTCATGGCAGCGCTGTCTGAAAAGATGATTGGCGGCTCCTCCGTTCGGATAGTGTTGAAAATGACGGTGTCCGCACCGCTCGTGGCGATCTTCTTGAAAGAAATTCCGATGATGTAATTATTGAGATTGAAGCAATCCGGTTCATCCAGGCAGCGCACCATCGTAAACATGAAAAACAGAAGCCAGGCGCTTTTTCTTACCATCGTTGAAATCTGCGTAAAGATAGAGTATGCCCGGTAAGCCCAAATTACGGGCCAGCATATTTTTGGTATTTTTGTACTCTTTAAGAACGTTCAAAAAACGCACGGGGTACCCTGGCCGGATGAATTAATCGTGCGCAGTTGTTGTTGAACCTTGAGCTTTAACCGATGAAAACTAAGGGCAATAAGAAAACGAAAATAAACGTCGTGACTCTGGGGTGTTCAAAGAACCAGGTGGACTCCGAAGTGCTGCTCGCGCAGCTTAAAGGCAACGGCATAGACGCTGTCCATGAATCCAGGGAAGACGATGCAAACGTGGTGGTGATCAATACCTGCGGGTTTATTGACAATGCCAAGCAGGAATCCATTGATACCATCCTTCGATATGTAGATGCCAAAGGCGAGGGCATCGTGGATAAGGTGTATGTGACCGGATGCCTCTCTCAGCGGTATAAAGACGACCTGGAGAAAGAAATTCCCGAAGTGGATGCCTGGTTTGGAACCCGTGACCTGTCGAGACTCTTAAAGGTATTCAAGGCGGACTACAAACAGGAACTGGTGGGCGAGCGGATACTTACCAATCCCGGCCACTATGCTTATTTAAAGATCTCCGAAGGCTGCGACCGGCCCTGTTCGTTTTGCGCTATCCCCCTGATGCGTGGCAGCCATATTTCGAGGCCCATTGAAGAACTGGTTCTGGAAGCCCGGAACCTTGCCAGGAACGGCACAAAAGAATTACTGCTCATAGCCCAGGATTCAACATACTATGGACTCGACCTCTATAAAAAGCGCAACCTCTCCGAGCTGCTGAAGCGCCTCTCC
>DASVOT010000037.1:0-6396 GCA_036383235.1 Chryseosolibacter sp. | reverse complement strand
CTATAACATATTGGTTTTCAATCACTAAGCTTCTTAGCCTGACGGCTATGGGGTATACGGATATATGGATATATGGATATACGGATATAGGGATATAGGGATATAGGGGTATACGGGGTGTACAGATTATCGTATCCGGGGATCAAATTAAAAAGAAACAATTATCAAAAACCGTAAGGTTTTTTTATTAGATTAATGACAACAAACCCTCTCCAAAATGAACGATGACGAATACAATCCTTATAAGGATTTCACCACCCTTGACGCTTGGCTAAAAGCAAGATCTCTAAAACTGTTTTTCTATAAGGAAGTCATTCCATTGCTCCCGCCTGAGGAAAAATTCAATTTAAACGTTCAGATCAGGAAAGCAAGTGTCTCGGGGACTGCTAATATCTCAGAGGGTTACGGGCGTTATTACTATCAGGAAGGGATCAAGTTCTACCGGGTTTCCCGCGGCTCTATTAATGAACTCAAAGACCACCTGATCTCATGTTACGATCTTGAGTTTATCGATAAACAAATTTACGATAAGGGCATCTCACTGATTGAAGAGGCGAAGTCCATCCTAAACGGGTATATGAGATATGTCAGCTCGCGAAAAGAGAACAAACCGAAAGGCTAGATCCTCCCTCCCTATATCCGTATATCCCTCAAGCCCCGCGAAGCGGGGTCAACTCCACCTTCCTGAACTCCACCTCCGATCCTTCCGCCTGGAGGGCGATGTGTCCTTCGCTGGCTGTGCAGTCGGTGCCGTGGTTCACAAGGTCGCCGTTAACCCACACTTTTATGGAATTGCCCTGGCATTCGATGACCATGTTGTTCCATTCACCGACGGGTTTTTCGGATCCATCCGTAAGATTGAGGATCCGGCGACCCTTGCCCTCCGTGATGCCCCACTCCTCTTTAGGGCCTCGCCTTTTTTCCATGTCCGGAACCTTGATGTCTTCCACGATGCACCAGAAGTCACCTGCGTTCTCGTGCATCATCTGCACTTCAATTGACTTCGGGAACATATCGTACAGCGCCCGCGGCGTGGACGCGTGAACGAGAACGCCGCAGTTTCCGGGAACACCTGCAAAGCGGTACTCCACCTCCAGCCTGTAATTCTTGTATACCTCGTCCGTGATCAGATGTCCTCCCGGCGTGCCCAGACTTACCAAAAGGCCGTTGCGCACGATAAACGGACTCTTGACAGTGGTGTCATTATCCATTTTTGGAACATCCGCATGCCACCCGGCGAGGTCCTTGCCATTGAACAGGCTTTTCGCGCCCGATTCATCCGAGAGGCTCTTACAACAAAAGACAATTGTGGAAAGTACAAATACAAAGAGGATCGTTTTCATGGAGCGCTTGGATTAAATATTTTTTTATGACATGAATAGACACAAAATCATTTTGAAAAGCAAATGGCGGAGACGGGCTGCATGGGTCCGCTTGCACTCTCATATCACACGCCAGGCTTAAGTCTGCCTTTATAAGTCTCTTTAAACTTTTCAAACCTCGGCAGCGAAACGCCCTGCACATAGGGCGAAGCGGGATTGTGCAGGATATAATCCTGGTGGTACGCTTCAGCCCTGTAAAATTCCGTGAGCGGCCTGAATTCAGTCACGATGGGACTGGAAAACGAAGGCTGAAACTCCGCCATCACCCTCCGGGCAATGTCTTCCTCCTGCGGAGATTGATAAAATAAGATGGAACGATACGATGATCCGACATCCGGCCCCTGGCGATTGGGTGTTGTGGGATCATGGGAAGAAAAGAAAACCCGGACGAGTTCCTCGTAGGTCACGGCGGCAGGATCGTAATACACAAGGACGGTCTCCGCGTGTCCCGTGGTTTCGGTGTTGACCAATTCGTACGTAGGGTTTGGAACGGTGCCGCCCGCATATCCTGACACGGCGGAATCCACTCCAGCAACGGACTCAAAAATATGTTCACTGCACCAGAAACACCCGGAGGCAAATGCGGCGAGGGCTCTGCCTGGCGGAGGCTGGAGCGATACTTTCACCACCGGGAAATTCTTTTCCGTCGCGGGCCTGCAGCAACCCAGATACAGCCCCAGTAACATTGCGATGATTGCCGGAAAGCATTTCTTCATGGATCATTCGATTTTGTAGGATAATGTACCCATTTTGTACTGAAACTGAAAGAAACGAGGAATTGCCCGTCAACGGCCTGCCTAGGCCTTTCATTCCAGGACAACCGCTCCCGCATCTGATTGAAAAATTCATAGCAGAGTTCCGGCCAAAATCCCATCGGGCACAGGAGGGAAACATCCACCTCTTCGCGAAAGCTTGAGCCTTTCGGTCGCTTTTCACAACGGAAAATGGACGCAGGGTCCGCTTCAGCCCACGGCAATTCGATCAAGGCCAGCGTGGCATGATTTTTTTCGCCAGTTTCCCTTATCTCTTTGCCCGACTACTGGTGGATTATTGGCCGATGGAATTTGTATATTTATAAAAACAGAGAACGCGGCGCGGAATTTTGGTGCTGGAGTACGGGCAATGTTTTTGATGACACAGATTAGACCTGGCTGCATGTTACTCTCTGAACCATGGTCCGTTTTAGCATAAAAGCGAATTGATGTCTTCTTTGCGCACGATTAAAAATCAGGCCTCCTGGCAAACATACAACCTGGATTACGCTGAACTGCTGAATGCGTTGCCTGCGGCGGTCTATGTGTGCGACTCCGAAGGTTTCATCAGAAGCTACAATGAAGCGGCGGTGAAATTGTGGGGCCGCAGACCAGTGATCGGAAAAGACCTGTGGTGTGGTTCCTGGAAGGTGTACGAGCTGGACGGAACACCCCTTCCGACCGATAAATGGCCGATGACTCAAACGCTGAAGACGGGCAAACCCGTTGGGCGGGAAATGATCATCGAGCGCCCCGACCTCGAAAGGTTTCATGTGCTGGCTCATCCTCAGCCGATCTTCAATGAAAGAGGCGAGTTGACCGGCGCCGTCAATATGCTGGTCGACGTAAGTCAACAGGTTCAGTTCCAGGTGCTCGAAAAGCGCACGAGCGAACTGTCAAGAACGGTAGAGGCACTTAAAAGAAGCGAAGAGTTATATCACCTGATGGTCGCCGAAGTGCAGGATTACGCCATCATCCTGCTTTCAAAGGATGGGATCATTCAGAACTGGAATAAGGGAGCGCAAAAAATAAAAGGATATTCGGAAGCTGAGGCCGTCGGAAAAAGTTTTCGCATCTTCTATCCGCCGGAAGACCAGGCAAGCGGACTGCCTGACAAACTGATCGGGCTGGCCCGCGAGAACGGGAAGGCCAACCACGAAGGCTGGAGGGTGCGCAAGGACGGCACGCGCTTCTGGGGCAGCATTTCCATCACCGCCCTGCACGACAGCCAGGGAAATGTTGTCGGCTTCTCGAAAGTCACCCGCGATCTCACCGAGCGCAGGGAAGCCGAGCTGAGAATCCAGCAATACAATGACGATCTGCGGTCGAAAAATGAGCTTCTGCGCCAAAGTGAAGAACGCTATCACCGGATGATTTCCGAGGTGGAAGACTACGTCATCATCCTCCTGGATGTGGACGGATACATTCAGAACTGGAATAAGGGCGCGCAAAAGATCAAAGGTTATACGGCAGATGAGATACTGGGAAAGCATTTCAGCATCTTTTATTCCCCTGACGACCGAAGAAGGGGAATTCCCGAGAAAGTCCTCCACGAAGCTGCTTCCAATGGAAAGGCGCTGCATGAAGGATGGCGCCTCCGAAAAGACGGCTCCGCGTTCTGGGGAAGCGTGGTCATGACCGCCCTTCATAACGACGACGACACGCTCATCGGATTCACGAAGGTGACGCGGGACCTTACGGACAAGAAAATGACCGAAGAGACATTGAAGGCCACTTCCCTGAAGCTCGAAGAAAAAAACAAGGAGCTTGAGAGAATGAACGAGGAACTTTCATCCTTCGCCTACATCTCCAGTCACGACTTACAGGAGCCGCTGCGGAAGATTCAGACGTTCTCCGATCGCATACTCGAATTGGAGTACAATAACCTGTCCGATAAAGGCAAAGACTATTTTGAGCGCATGCAGAGAGGTGCTCAACGAATGCAGAAGCTTATCCACGATATACTGGCCTACTCGCGCACAACCACTTCTGACAAGAGACTGGAAGAGACGGATCTCAATGAGATCCTCAAGCAATCGAAGAATGAGCTTGAGATCCAGATCAGCGAAAAAAACGCGGTCATCGAAAGTCAGCCGCTGCCAACGCTGAAAGTTATCCCGTTTCAGATCCAGCAGCTCTTCAACAACCTGCTCAGCAACGCCCTTAAGTTTTCAAAGGCGGACGTGCCACCGCATATTGTCGTATCCTCGGAGACCGTAAACGCAGACGCAGTTCAGGGCATATACTCCCCTTCCGCGACCCGGTACCTGCACATCAGCATCGCCGACAACGGCATCGGGTTCGAACCCGTCTATGAAAAGAAGATCTTCGAGGTGTTCCAGCGCCTGCACGGTCGCGCAGAATACGGTGGAACGGGCATTGGCCTCGCCATATGCAAAAAAATAGTCGAAAACCATCACGGTGTCCTTCGGGCCGAAAGCATCCCCAACCAGGGGGCTACCTTCCATATTTATCTCCCATTCGCCGCGTAGGCCTCCAAGGGCCGAAGACTTCAGCCCCGGCCCCTATCTTGATGCTTCGTCTATCAGCTTATCATACGCAGAACGCGCCGCGTCGTACGCGGTTCGCGCAGCCTCCTGCTCCGAGGGCCGTATGTTCTTCCTCTTCATTTCCCAGCACTGATCAACCGCAGCCCTGCACCATTGAATACTGCGCAGCACCCTGATGGGCTTATTATTGACCTCGGCAAACACAGGGTTGGTGTGCGCGCTCGGAAAGATCCTCAGGGCGATCCACGCTGACTGCTTTAACGCATAGTTAAAGTTGATGTCATTCCATTTGCCATCCGCAATTATATCTGCCGACTCCACCGGTTCACCGTTGACAATCAGTTCCACGCGCACCTTCCTGCTGGCGCCGAGCCGGGCGTGCTCCAGGTGCCAGTACGGCTGCTCGTCAAGAGGCCTGCCTGCGATCGCCTCGCCACCCTCATCCTGCTTTTCAGGAAGATAGGCCGCAGCTTTAGCCGTCACCTTCACGGATTGATTTCCCTTCAGTGACAACCGGCTTTCACCGGTGCCCGCTTCGACTCCATTGACGGAGAAGTCAATGATGTGCGAACGTCCGTCGGTGACGTACGACCGGCCTTTTTTGATGGCTTCCATATAGTTATCATACGTGAGCTTTCCACCCGGCTTAAAATAACTGCGGGCGAGTCCGACGCGCTCATCATAGATACACGGGAAATCGGTTTCCCCGCTCAGCCTCGTCGTGAAACCTGCGTTGAGGGTGTGGTACCACATGTTGAGTTCCCACGTTGGAGGCGTGTCTCCTGCGCTGTAGAAGTCGATGACGTTTTGGGTGACCGTGACGATGTACTCATTCGCGCCGATGCCATCCATTTTCGGCATCACATAGTTTGGAAGATCATCCGTTGGCTCGACGGGCTCAAGGCCCCATCCGGAGTGTGCGTAACCCACGACACCTCCTTGCGATTTCGCCCACTTTAATACGGGCAGCGTCCAGCTCGGCCATTGTTCAACCTCCGTCGTTCCCGGATAATCGTCTTCCTTGAGCCTGAGCAGCACAATATGCCCGGCGTGCGAAGAAGGGAATCCGGAGACTTCCACGTCATTGTGCATGATGTTCTTATCTGTGGAAAAAGGTTCGTCCTTACCGGTAAAGAAAGTCTTCTGATGATACCAGCTGGGGCCCCACGCCAGCGAGGCTCCTACATTCAGATCTTCGCCCAGCACCTGCCGCCACATAAAAGAAGGCGGAACCCCTTCTTCCGGGCTGTCGTAATGACTGCATCCGGCCCCGTGAATGTGGTGGTCGCCGCTGTACCATCCGAGTTTTGCCATATTGATCCAGCGCTTCAGACGGAACGATGCGCGGTACGCGCCGACGCCTGCAGGCACCACCAGTCTCGTTGTCTGAGCCAGGTATTCGGGCCCCCGTGTAAACGTAACATTGTAAGTACCCGGCGCCAGGCTGACGTGCTCACCATCGGCACGGTATACCTGCGGATGGAAAAAGAAGTCGGGATATTCATCAAAGGCCGCAACCCTCCTCGAGGGAAGCGGATAAATCCCTTTCAGCTTTGCGGGTATCCCTGGTTCCTGGTATTCCTTCCTCGCGGCGGCAAGATAAAAATCGACCTTGAACAGGTTGGTGGTGCTGTCGTCGCGCATGCGTTCAACCCCGTCGGTAATGAGGAAGGATGCCATCGCCGGATTGCCGTCGTCGTCTTTCACGTCCAGCGTCACGTTAACGGAGGGGCTAACATCAAACAGGATGTT
>DASVOT010000036.1:0-8247 GCA_036383235.1 Chryseosolibacter sp. | reverse complement strand
TCGCACAGGGCATTGCAAGCGCGATATTCCTTGTGGCCAGCGCGAGCGGTCTACCCAGTCTTGTAACGACGTGTACCCTGCTCTTCATTTGCCTCGCCTGTCTTGGGCTTTGCAATCCAAACGCAAACGCTCTGGCCCTGGCCCCGTTTTCGACGAATATCGGAAGCGCGGCCTCTCTGCTGAACTTTATCCAGATCGGCATCGCCTCGCTTGCATCCTCCGGTATCGGCCTTTACAAGTCGGCAGGGATGCCGCAAATCATAGCACTGTTGACAATCACCTGCGCGGTTGCGCTTGTGATACTCGCGGTGGGCACAAGATCGATCGGCAAAAGTGTTGTCGCCGGCAACTCCGACCCCGGACCGATGCCTCACTGAGGGAGATGTGTGCGCGCAACGGGCAGTTCTCTTGTTGGTTTGGCGGGTATCCTGGACAGGCGGCCCTGATTTTCTCCAAAACAACCCCCGGGCTTTACATAAACCGCTGGAAGTGTTAATATTGAGGTTCGTTCCATGGCGTAATGAGTAAGGAAGAGAAACGGGTAATAACACTAAAGGTCGGCTCCAACGTTATCACAAATGCCGACGGGTTACCCGATGAAGAGGTAATCGCGAGCATTTCGCAACAAATCAAAGATCTGAAGCGCCGCGGACATGCCGTGATCCTGGTCACTTCCGGAGCCGTTGCCGCCGGACGCAGCATTTACCAGTTTCCAAAAAAGGCGGATACTGTCGTCCAGCGCCAGGTGCTGGCGGCCCTTGGCCAGGTGAAGCTGATCTCGCTGTATAAGGAGGCTTTCGACAGGGAGGGCATGCTCTGCGCGCAGGTACTGGTCACGAAGGAAGATTTCAAGAGCCGTCACCATTACCTCAACATGCAGAACTGCGTGTCGGCGCTGCTGACGCATGATATTGTACCAATCCTTAACGAAAATGACGTGGTCTCCATAACGGAGCTGATGTTCACCGACAACGATGAGCTGGCCGGACTCGTCAGCGCCATGATGAACGCCAGCCTGCTCGTCATTCTAACCAACGTTGACGGAGTTTATGACGGCGATCCAGCACAGCCGGGCACAACGCTCATACACGTCTACGATCCCAGGGTTGTTCGTCTACAGGAGATCGCCATGGGGAAAAAGTCGGGGTTCGGGCGGGGCGGCATCCTGACCAAATGCCAAACATCGGAGAAGATCGCCGGCATCGGCATACCCGTGCATATTGCCAACGGAAAGACCCGAAATGTCGTGCTTCGGATTCTCGATGGCGAGCAGGTCGGGACGCGATTTCCCCCGCGACGGCTTGCCTCGAGCTTCAAGAAATACATGGCACATGCCTACGAAGAGGTGAAAGGAAAAGTCGTTGTCAACGAGGGCGCGAGAAACGTGCTGCTATCCGAGAAGGCGCACAGCCTGTTGCCTGTGGGAATCACTCAGGTGATCGGCAAATTCAAGAAGGGCGATCTGATCAAGATCATCGATGAAAATCAGCGGGAAATCGGCCTGGGGCTGGCGCGGTACGGTTACAAAAAAGCCAAAGAAGTAGTTGGACAGAAAAATCAGAAGCCGGTGATTCATTATGACCATCTTTACCTTCATTAACAACCATGGGCTCTCTTGAAACGACATTCCGGGCGGTGCGGACCGCAAGCCGAAAGCTTTCGCTGCTGTCCGGGGAAAAGATCAATACTACACTTCTCGCGCTGGCGGATGCCGCAGTGGCGGACATCCCATCCTTATTGGAGGCCAACACGAGAGACCTCGACCGTATGCCGGAATCCGATCCGCGGTATGATCGCCTGAAGCTTACGGAGCAACGCATCCGCGACATCGCGGCCGATATCCGCAATGTGGCTGGCCTGCCCTCCCCCCTCGGGATCGTGCTCGAGGAGAAGACGGTAAAGAGCGGCCTGCACCTGAAAAAGGTAACGGTGCCACTGGGGGTCATCGGCGTCATTTATGAGGCGAGGCCGAACGTCACCTTCGACGTATTCTCCCTGTGCCTGAAATCCGGTAATGCCTGCATTCTCAAGGGCGGCAGCGATGCGGCCCATTCGAACGGTCACATCTATAAGCTTCTTCAACGCGTTTTGAAAGATGCCGGACTGGATGAGAATATTGTGGCCCTCCTCCCCGCCGACCGCCAGGCAACGACCGAGCTGTTGCAGGCCGTAGGGTACGTCGATATTCTCATTCCGCGGGGCAGCCAGCAGCTGATCGACTTTGTGCGCGACAACGCTAAAGTACCCGTCATTGAGACAGGCGCCGGTATCGTGCACACGTACTTCGACGAGAGCGGCGATGTGCGGAAAGGCTCGGACATCATCTTCAATGCAAAAACCCGGCGGGTGAGTGTTTGCAACGCGCTCGACTGCCTCCTCATACATTCCTCGCGGCTGAAGGACCTCCCCGCGCTTGTAGGACGCCTTGCCGAAAAAAACGTTGCACTATACGCTGACGAACGCAGCTACAAACAACTCGGCTCCGCCTATCCGCCGAACCTGCTGAACGCCGCAGGGCCGCAGCACTACGGCACAGAGTTCCTCGACTACAAGATGAGCATCCGCACGGTGGACTCATTGGATGAAGCGCTTGAGCACATCGCCGCCTACAGTTCAAAACACAGTGAAGCCATCGTAGCGGAAGACGAAAAGGCGATCGGGAGATTTCTCCTCAGCGTTGACGCGGCCGCGGTGTATGCCAACGCGTCGACCGCCTTCACCGACGGAGCTCAGTTCGGGCTTGGCGCCGAGATCGGGATCAGCACCCAAAAGCTTCACGCCCGGGGCCCGATGGCGCTGCGCGAGCTCACTTCCTATAAGTGGCTGGTAAGAGGCGACGGCACTGTGCGCGTTCCGTGAGGTGGGCTCAGCTGTGATGCAACGCTTTATCAATGGGAAATTCCATTCCTGAGAACGCTTTCTTACTGGTCCACTCCATGGGGGGTGCCGACCAGAATTCATCCGATGAGTGCGTCCGAACACTGCCTGTATCGCGCAGGCTGACGAGTAACCTGTTATTTCATTCCTGAAAACAAAAATAAAACAGCCTCCCGGGATACGTGACCGGGTGCCCATTCACCTTGAACATCAGGTTTAAAGCCTTGGATTTGCCGGCTTAACAGGCTTCTCGAAATTATTGGCGCCTTTGACGTTGACCTTTCGCCGGAAAACTTTGTCATGACAGGTGATATACAGCATATCAAAGCCGGGACCTCCGAAACAAAGATTTGAAATCTGCCCTTTGGTTCTAGGGACGGGAATGATCGCATTCACGCGGCCCAGCTGATCCATGACCTGGATCCCGCTGAGGGTGGCGACGTAGATCCTGCCATCCCGGTCGCACTTCAGTCCGTCGCTCCATGCGTTTTCATCTTCGTCGCGCACATGTAACCACCCATACCGTTGCTTGTGCGCCAGCGTGCCATCCGGCTGCACCTGGTAGGCCCATACCCAGTGCGTGGCCGATTCCGTCACGTACAATTGCGTTTGGTCGGGAGAAAGACAAAGACCGTTTGCGAATTTCAGTCCTTCATCGGCGAGAATCCTTTGACCGTCGGCTTTGATCAGATACAGTTTACTGGGCCGCTCTCTGCCGTTGGGTGAAGTGACGTATATATTTCCATTGAACGAAACGGTAATATCGTTCCCCGGAGTTTCGTCCGCCACCACCGCGTAGGGGCCGTCGCCCTTATATCTATGAACTTGCCTGGTTGGCGGGTCCGACCATCCTCCCGTGATGGTGAGCATGTCGCCGGATACCGCAAAGGTTGTACCACTTGCCTTTTTCGAATCGCTGAAAAACACTTGCGGCTTTCCATCTGGCCCGACCTTATAGGTCTTCGCGTTCGGAATATCCTGGAAAAACACGTCGCCTTGTGCGTTCACCGCTGCGCCCTCCGTAAATCCGTAATTTTCCCCCACCAGCTCCCACCCGCTGCCCGGGACGAGAATGTCTGTAAGAAACTGGTTTTTGCTTTGGCCCGCCGTGACCGGCTTCGGATAATCCCGCCACAGCCAGCGCATCGCCTCTGGAAAAACCGCGTTACCCTGCGCGCCATTGTGTCCGCCCTTACCCCAGACGTGGTTGACATCGTAACCCGCAAAAGTCAAGGCGCGTTCCATTGATTCATTTGCCTTCCACCAATCACCGGCGTAGATGTTAAGATCATTGGAACCGTCCTGCATAAAAATGCGTATCGGCTTCGGTTCATATTTCCGCACGAGAATATCGTACCGGTCCGCGCCGCGCAGCCCGGTATACGTGCCGATGGCGCTGAACACTCTCGAAAACTCTTCCGGGTGCTCCCACGCGGCAGTGAAAGCGCAAACCGCCCCGCTGCTGGATCCACCGATCGCCCGGTCGTTGCCATTGCGCGACAATCGTATTGCCCGGCCATCTGATGCTTTCTGATTCTCCACAAACGGAAAAATTTCGTCCAGGAGAAAGCGCGCGTACTTGTCGCCTAATCCGTCGTACTCGAAGCTGCGGTTAAAGCGATCAATGGCGTCGCTGGTTTGCGCCAGTACCTTTCCCGGCGTAACAAAGACGCCGATGGTGACGGGCATCTCGTTCCTGGCGATGAGGTTGTCAAGAACCGTGGGCGCCTTCCATTGAATACCATCCTGGTTCACATAAACACATGCCGGCTTATCCGCCTTGTATTGAGCGGGTACGTAAATGCTGATTTCGCGCGTCGTGCCTGGAAATATCTTTGAGTCTTTAAAAGTGAACTTCAGGATCTCACCTTTCGGCACACCCGCCTGTTCTACGGAGGCTGGATCGACCGGATAGGTTTCCGTGTCGGGTTGTGACATTGCCTGACCAGTGTAAAAGATAAGGGCAACCAGTAATGGCCATTTCATGGTATGAGGTTTTTAGTTTCAATACGACCTGATGCAAGGTACACAAAATGGCAAATCTGCCGAAGGCGCCTGGAGACCCACGTCTTACGCCCCGAGTCTGGCCGACAGCGCGTTCGCTCGTTCCAGCAACTTGGGATCGCCGACTTTCACCGTGAAAGCAGAAAAAGATGCCGTGGGGCCGCGCCATCGCAGCTCGCCGACTTTCTTAAACAGTTTCGCGTCGGTCCGGAGCGTCGCCAGGCGCTTGAAGAGCAATGCCTGTGCGCGATGTTTCGTCAGAATGTTCTTTGGAATGTTTTCGATAGGGCCGTATTCGTTCAGGAGCTGGGCCGCGCCTACCTTTCCCACACCGGGGATACCCGGATAACCATCCGCGCTGTCGCCGACGAACGCGAGATAGTCCGGGATCAGTGCGGGACTCACGCCGTACTTCTTCAGTACGGCTTTCTCGTCGAGGATCGCTTTGCGTCTGCGGTCAATCTGCACGACCCGGTCGTCTCGCACGCATTGAGCGAGGTCTTTGTCCGGCGTCCAGATGCAGACTTTCATCACGCGGCGGTCGGCGGCCGCCAGGTGTGCTGCGGAAGCGAGCGCATCGTCGGCCTCGAGCTCTACCATTGGCCAGACAACAACGCCCATCGCCGCGAGTCCTTCCTCCAGCGGATGAAACTGCGCAAGCAGAACGCGCTCCATCCCTGCTGACGTCTTGTAGTCGGGCCACAGTTCGTTGCGGAAAGATTCGATGACGTGGTCCGTGGCAACGCCCAGGTGCGTGGCACCTTCGTCGATCATCTGCAGGATCCCGTGGAGCACACCCGTCACAGCACCGAACGGTTTGTCCTTTCCCTTGTTGTAGCTGCGATGGCCGTAGAAGTGCCTGAAGAGCTCGTAAGTGCCATCAATGAGGTGGACGATCATCGTTCTGAGGTTCCTTTCCGTTGTCACCAAAAATAGACAATCATTCTGTAATTCAGACGCGCGCACGCTTCACCTCTGCCTATAACAGGGTATAAGGTATAAGGTATAAGGTATAAGGTATAAGGGGCACTTCATTCCGTCCTGGATGGAAACTGTTTTTTGGCGAAAAGACTCACGGGCTGTTGCCCTTATCATCTCAGGGACTTGCCAATTCCTTCGACGGCGATTTCTTACTATTTTTGTCGTTTTAAACGGCCATGATCAATAGAACAGAGCAGGAGGAGCGGGAATATCTGGAAGTGATCAAAGAAAAACTGCAGCTGGCGCTGAAACGCATCGACGACAGGGTAAAGGAGTTCTCCGCCGAAGTAAGGCAGAAGGAGCAATATATTCATGAATACAAGTCGGGCATGGACGAAGCCGATATCGTGGCGGCCGACCTGTCGATCAAAAGGATGACGTATTCTGGAGAGTCCACCGTGGCCATCCGCCGGAACCTGGCGAAGCTGTACCAGTCCCCTTATTTTGGCCGCATTGATTTCTACGCCGGCGCCGAAGCCGTGCCGGTGTACGTCGGAATACACACTTTCTTTGATGACGGCTCCGGAAAAAACCTTGTTTACGACTGGCGCGCGCCCATCTCTTCCATGTTCTATGATTTCGAGCTGGGACCGGCGTGGTATGAAACTCCCGCCGGGCGGATCAGCGGTGAAATACGTCTGAAACGCCAGTACCGGATCCGTGATGGAAAGATGGAATTCATGATCGAAAACGACGTAAACATCCACGACGAGGTCCTTCAGAAAGAGCTGAGCAAGGCTGCCGACGACAAAATGAAGACTATCGTCGCCACCATTCAACGCGACCAGAACGCCGTGATCAGGAATGAGTCCTCCCCGGTATTGATCATCCAGGGAGTTGCAGGCTCGGGAAAAACCTCCATCGCCCTTCACCGGATCGCCTTCCTGCTCTACCGGTTCCGCGATTCCATCGCCGCAAAAGATATACTGATCATCTCCCCTAACAAAGTCTTCGCCGACTACATCTCCAACGTGTTGCCGGAACTCGGGGAAGAACAGATCCCGGAGATGGAAATGGAGGAGCTCGCCCGCGACCTGCTCGAAGACAGGTTCCATTTCCAGACGTTCTTCCAGCAGGTTTCCTTCCTGCTGGAAACGCATGACGCCGGATTTATCGACCGCATCCGTTTCAAATCGGATTTCGAGTTCCTCCGTTCGCTCAACCAGTACCTGGTCCACCTTGAAAACAATTTCTTCCAACCCATTGAGCTGCGTGTAGGCAAGACGGTAGTGCCCTCGCCTTTCATCCATGAACGGTTTATGGCTTACCACCGCATCCCGCTGCTGAAGCGGGCAGACGTGGTCGTGAAAGATATCCGGCAATACGTGAGAAGCCAAACCGGAAGGAAACTGACCGGAGAAGAACATGCGCGGATCCGGGAAGCCTTACCGCAGATGATCCGGATCAACGGCGTTCTGGAACTCTACAGGAATTTCTACACATGGATCGGCAAGCCGGAATTGTTTCACATGGCGGCCGGCAATGTCCTTGAATATTCCGATGTCTTTCCCCTGATCTACTGCAAGCTCCGGGTGGAAGGGATTGCATCTCTCGATCATGTAAAGCACCTGCTCGTCGACGAAATGCAGGATTACACACCGGTACAGTATTCCGTTCTATCCAGGATCTTCAAATGCAAAAAAACCATCCTCGGAGATATCACGCAGGCGGCAAATCCTTATAGCGGTTCGTCGTCGGAAGGAATACACCGCGTCTTTCCCCAGGCGGATGTTATCAGGCTTCTCCGGAGCTATCGCTCGACGTGGGAGATCACCCGTTTTGCACAACGGATCCTTCCGAACCCGGAGCAAATCGCCATGGAGCGACATGGACCGGAGCCCGAGATCAGGAGATTCGAAAACAACAGGCAGGAAACGGAGGAATTAAAAAGGCTGATCAGCGCCTTTAAAGGTTCGGGTCACCATTCCATGGCTATTATCACCAAGACGCATCAGCAGGCGAAATCGCTTTTCAGTGAGCTGCGACCGGGCGGCGCCCACCTGCTCACGGCCGACAGCACCTCGTTCCGAAGCGGAGTCATCATCACCACCGCTCACCTCGCCAAAGGCCTGGAGTTTGATGAGGTGATCGTCCCGTTCGCCTCCGCGCGCAACTACCGCACAGACGTCGATCGGCGTATGCTCTATATCGCCTGCACACGCGCGATGCACAGCCTTACACTCACTTGCACCATGGAGATCACTCCCTTTGTTGGGGGATCGATAGAGGGTATAAAGGTATAAGGGTATAGGGTATAGGGCATAGCCGTCAGGCTAAGAAGCTTAGTGATTGAAAACCAATATGTTATAGACACAGGCCTGCCCTGAGGCAAGCCCCAATGTTTTTTTCCTGATATTTGACATGTTATTTTTGTTTTTAAAAGCC
>DASVOT010000035.1:0-16402 GCA_036383235.1 Chryseosolibacter sp. | reverse complement strand
TTTGAGAAACGAATAATTCACGTTCTTTGATAACGCGTCGGGCGCTTCGCGCGCCGTGGGGTTAAGGGCAGGTGTGGCTTGTCCCTGCCAGTCGGTCATTACGAGTCCGGTGCCGTCTGAAAACCGCATCTCGATGATCGGGTACTTCTCATCGTGAGTTCGTTCGAACAGATGAAGCTGGCCTTTCAGCATCAGGTGCAGGGAGAGAACGTTGCCATTGTCAAACGCGAAATGCAGCTCTTTTCCATCGCGGTAAACAGAGGTGAGCGTTGCACCTTCGACGCTTTTCCTCAAATCCTTTTCAGGTGTCTTTAGCTTCTTGCGGTAAATGGCATGCAATTTTTCAACTTTTTTACCTGCAAGTCTTCCGGAAAGATTGAAGCTGAAAACTTCCAGGTCGGGTAATTCCGGCATAGCGATCAGTTGATTTGGTCTTCCTGGGAGCCAATTTGAAAAAAGTATCCCGACTTTCTGTTTCCGATGGGCATAAAAAAGTAAATTCAGGGCTAAGGAGGGACATTCCCATGAAGTTCTTGCTTATTACACTGCTGGTGGTTTCACCCTATATAGGCTGGAGCAATTCCATTCTCATTCCCATGGATGAGGGCCAGCGCAACCACCTGAAGGCTTACGGCATAGCCTACTTCATTCTCCAACATGAGATTACCCTCGACTGGCTCTTGAATTACCGCGGCGGAAGTTTCCTCGTTCCCTGGAATGCCGCGGTCCAGGAGGAATGCCTCGTCAGGGATGTTTCCTTCGAAGTGGTATCCGCGGCGCAGGCGAACGAGATTCTGGACGAGATCGCAAGCCCTGCCGTGAACATGAACGTGGTGAGGCTGGAGACGGCGCCGCGTATCGCCGTGTACTCACCGAAGAATGAGTTTGTCCTGGATGAGACAGACGCCGTGATACTTGTGCTCGATTATGCCGAAATTCCCTACAAAATCATCTATGACGCAGAGGTTTTGCAGGGCGAGTTGTCGCAATTCGACTGGCTGCACCTGCACCACGAAGATTTCACCGGGCAATACGGCCGGCACTTGCACCGGAATTCCGGCCAGATCGAAGCGGAGCTGCAGGAACTGAATGCGCAACGGTTTGGCTATAAGAAGCTTTCAGAGATGAAGCTGGCGGTGGCGAAGGCTATCAAAGCGTTTTGTGCCGGCGGTGGCTACCTCTTTGCCATGTGCTCCGGCGCCGAGACCTTCGACATTGCGCTCGCGGCCGAGGGGGTGGATATCAACGAGAGCACGTACGACGGGGACGACTCAGACCCGGATGCGCAGCAGAAACTTGATTTTTCAAAAACGCTCGCCTTTGAGAAGTTCACACTGGAACCCGGCTACAGCAGGCGGTTTTCAGACATCAACGTGGGCCATGACTATTTTTCGTCTTCCAAAGATTTTTTCACGGTTTTCAATTTCTCCGCCAAATGGGACATCATTCCCTGCATGCTGACGCAGGATCACGAACATTATATCAGGGAGTTCCATGGACAAACGACGGCGTTCAACAAATACGTGGTGAAGCCCACGGCGCTCATACTTGGGGAAAACAAAAATGCAGGCCGGGTCCGGTATATTTATGGGGAGCTAGAAAAAGGTCACTGGACGTATTATAGCGGCCATGATCCGGAGGGAGTGCCCGGCAGGGGCCGAATGCCTACCGATTTGAACCTTGTCCCAAATTCACCGGGTTACCGGCTTATCCTGAACAACGTTCTCTTCCCTTCTGCCAGGAAAAAGAAGCAGAAGACTTAGCGGCCCCACCGTTGCACGAGCTCAGTATGCAGTGCTGGTCACCGATTCACGCCGGTCGTGAACATTAGCCTCCAGTTGCTTGATCAGCTGTATTTCGCAGAGGATCCGGATCTCGTCTCCTACTACCACCTGGCCCGCTTCCGTCATAGCGTTCCACACGAGGCCGAACTCCTTGCGGCTGATCTTTCCCTGTACTTCGAAGCCTGCCTTCCTCTGGCCGTACGGATCTACGACAAATCCCATAAACTGAACGTTCAGCACAATGGATTTGGAGACTCCCCTGATGGAGAGGTCACCGATGAGTCTGTAATCGGAGCCCGAGGGCTCCAATGCCCTGCCTGAAAACCGTATCTGCCCGAATTTTTCAACATCAAAAAAATCGGACGACCGCAGGTGGGTATCGCGTTGCTCACTGTTGGTATCGATCGAAGAGGCTTCAGCTGTAAACTCTATCCTTTTCGCCTTCGTAAAATCCTCGTCTTCGGTTTCAACCTCGAGGTCAAATTTCCTGAAATATCCGGTAACGGTAGTGATCATCAAGTGCTTGGCCTTGAACTGGATCTCTGAGTGCGCCGGGTCGATTTTCCATAGTGTCGTCATAAATATTCTTTTGGTATCCGGATAACAATACTGACTGGCCCTGGTTTACTAAAAATATATGCCGGAACAAGCCTTGCCCCTAATTGGCGAAATAATTGTAACTTATCGCTGGCCAGACGGTTGGTACCTGCAGCCACTGGATAGATTAACCTGTTGCCAACATTCCGCATTGATGAGACACAGCCACATCCTTTTGGCCGAAGATGACGCCGATGACCGGGATCTGTTCATAGAAGCATTGGCCGCTCTGGACCCGCTGATCAGGATATCCACGGTGGAGGACGGGGAAGAATTGCTGGATCATCTTAAGCAATCCCAGAAGATACCGGATTGCATCTTCCTCGACCTCAACATGCCGAAAAAGAACGGCAAGGAATGTCTCAGCGAGATCAAGCGGGACGATCGCACCCGCCACATTCCTGTGATCATCTACACAACGTCGCTTAATGCGAGAGACATCGACGAGACCTTTGAGAAGGGCGCGCTGCGTTTTATCCGCAAGCCAAACAGTTTCAAAGAACTTACCAGCGTCCTGAATAAATGCATCCGTTCCGGCATACCCTTCCCCGGCCAACGGACGGACCGGGCAAATTTTATTTTAAGGTAAATTCTATGGAGAGAGCGCTTATATCATCCGTCCGGGAAAAAGTCGACCTTCAGTTCATTCACTTTCCGTCTTATGCACGGTATCTTGTCCACCATGAGCTGGATGATTTTGTAAAACAACTCATCGCACTCTATGAGGAGAGCGATATTCCGGTACTCCGGTTCTTTAAGAGTATGGATACGAACCAACGGGATGCCCTCGTCATGGCTGGCACCCGCGAAATGCTCACGCTCATTGCCTCCAACAAAGCCGATCAGTATATCGACAAGACGATCTCTACCTGGCTGAACAATCAGGTGCCCGAGGTGAGCAGGGAACAGATCCATTCACAGGATATCACCCTTGTCAACTACGCCAGGCGGTCGACGTTAAGACAGTTCCTTCCCAGGTATACCGACGATGTTTCTCTCTGGCTCCAGGTCGCCGGGGAGATCGATCGTTTTTTCGTAGCCCTGGATTCCGAGCTACATGCATCCTATCTGGAACTGCAGCAGAAAACCATCAATTCGATGAACGAGGCGCTTGAGAAACGAGAACAGCAACTTCTGGAGGCGCAGGAGATCGGGTTGATAGGAAGTTTTGAGTGGGATCTCACCGGAACGGCATCGTCGTACACTTCCCAGGTCTTCAAAATATTTGAGATGGAAAAGGCGAGTAACCTGGCGGCGTTCCTCGACTACGTCCATCCCGATGACCGGGAAAAGGTAAAGGGGGCACTGCAAAAAGCTTTTGCGGATGGCGATTACGAATGCGAGTACCGCTACTGCAGGAATGGAAAGGACAAGATCATTTTCTCCAGGGGTAAGGTTCAGTTTCTCGACGGAAAGCCCGTGCGGATGATCGGCACGGTAACCGATGTTACCGAACACCACAAGATCATCAGGCGGCTGCAGGAAAGCGAGAAGCTTCACAAGCAGGCGCAGGCTTTAACGCACATCGGCAACTGGTCCTGGCTCATCGCGGAAAACGCAGTGAGTTGGTCAGATGAATTGTACCGCATTTACGGTTTGGCGCCACAGTCCGAAGAAATCACCTTTGAGAGGTTTCTCTCGTTTGTCCATCCCGACGAGAGAGAGCGAAGGATGGCGGAGATCCGGAAGTCACTGGAGACGTTGCAGATGCCGGAATACCACATGCGTATTATTGCGGCGGATGGCGTCGCGAAGGTCTTGCGCGGAAAAGGTGAAGTTGTCGCCGATCAAAATGGCAAGCCGGTCGCCCTGCTCGGCACGTGCCAGGATGTGACACGGGAGTTTACGCTTACCAGCCAGCTCCGGGAGCGGGAAAAGTATTTACAGCAGCTGAACCAGTCGCTCCAGTTCGCCAATCTTGAACTGAGCCGCACCAATGAAGAACTGGAGTCTTTTAATTTCATTGCAAGTCACGACCTTCAGGAGCCTCTCAGAAAGATACAGATATACAGCAACCGGATCATTGAAAACGGCTTCATGAAGTTGCCGGCCCCTTTGCAGGAGTATTTTGAAAAAATCAACAATGCATCGAACCGCATGCAGGCGCTCATTGAAGATTTTCTCCGCTTTTCCCAGACCTTTGACTCAAGGCAGGTTGCCGAACAGGTTGACCTGAATGTGATTGTCGATGAAATCAAGACGGAGCTGAGCACGCGGATCGAGGAGAAACACGCCATGGTTGAGACCGGCAACCTGCCAACGATATGGGCAGTTCCTTTTCAGATCAAACAGCTGATGACCAATCTCCTGACCAACGCCTTAAAATATACGCATGACGGAGTGACTCCGCATATCGCGATAACCAGCTCGATCGTAAAGGGATCAGACATAGGGCTCGACCAGGTGATACCCGAGCTGTTCTATACGAAAGTATCGGTTGCCGATAACGGCATCGGATTCGAAACGAAATACGCCGCAAAGATCTTTGAGCTGTTTCAAAGGCTTCACAACAAAAATGTTTACTCGGGGACGGGAATCGGGCTCGCTCTGTGCAAGAAAATTGTTCAGCATATGAACGGATTCATCACAGCAGAGAGCCAGGTGGGCAAAGGATCGGTCTTCACCTTTTATCTTCCGATACAAGGTTGACGGGGCTGCCGATTATCAGTTCCGGGAATAGATGGTATTCAGGGAGCTGACAAAGGCGGGGGAACCTTGTTGTACCCTGAGCCGAAGCATCGTCCTGAAATCACTGTCCAGCTGCATGAATTGTCCAGCCTGTGCCGGCGACAGTGCTTTCTTGAATTTCCGGAAGTATTGTCTGCGCGTCTTGGCGAGGAGGAGATCATTCAGCAAGAGATTGTCGCATAACGCGGCAGCTTTTTTGTCAGACAGGGTACCTTGCTTCAGGCTGTAATCCAGTAATCGGATATACTCCATTTCCAGATATTCGATGGCATTGGAATAACTCTCATAAACGGGCCAGAACGCCGACTTCTCAGCTTCCGTCAGCTGCATTTGCTGCAGGACCATGGCCTTCTTTTTCATAGACCAGACGCTTGCGGCGCAGCGCAGGCTGTCATCTATGCCTTGGGCGAATATTGCAGGACTTAAACAAATTGTAAGGAATGCGAATGCCAGAAGCCGTTTCATGTTGAACAGATTGTTAATATGATTGTGACTTCACAGCGCCCGCAGCCGGGCCAGCCTTTCAGGTAGGTGGAAACAGATATCCTGTCGGATAAAATATTCATGCCAGCAGTAACTGTCCGGCAGATTGTCCGCCCACGAATCTGTCAAAGAGAGCAAGGAAATCTTCACCTTCACGCACGCCCCTTTCCCGAAACTGTGGACCACCCGCCACACATCCAAGAGGACGACAAGGCATCCCGCCAAGTAGCTGCAAGCTGTTGAATCGTCAAATCATGTCAAACGGCAAAATCTACAGTTGCCTGCTATTTTACTGCCCGCAAAGAAAACCAGATGGTGCGGTCCAGCGGCGACGGGAATCAGGAATGAACAGTATACCGGGCCTTCCTGTACTGCTCGAGTTTCTTCAGACCCGTTTTAACCTTTTGTGACCATTCAGCCTGCTGCCGCGAGAGAGCGCCGTGAAGGGTCTCGATGTCGTATTGATAGTCGACCTCGTTGCTTTCGGTTAAGAGCTCCTCGATTTCGGCATTGTATGTCTTCACGTCATTTACTCCAGCCTCGTGAAGCTGGGCTATTCTTTTCCGGATCTTGCGCGCATACAGCTCGGCAATATCAAAGTGCAGTCGCTCATGGTCCAGCAGCGCCGGAGACTGGTCGCGTGACCACGACTTCCTTCGGTTGAATAATGCCACCACATCATACCTGACGACGTTTTTTATCCGGAACGGTTTGGCCTTGATCTGTACTGCGGTGCCGGCATCACCAATGGCGTCTTCACCAGGCTGGCCGCGGAAATCATCCCAGCGCAGATGATAGAATTCATTCCAGGCAAGCAGGTCGGCGGGCGAATGACCGGCCGGTTGCGCGCATACGCAAATGGAGACGAACAGCAGAAAAAAGGAAAGACTTTTTTTCATGTTGAGACCGGTTCGCATTCAGAAAGCATGCCAGACTTGCACCGGCGGGGATGTGGCCCGGTCAACGCACCGAAGCGAGTGCCCGCGATTCCGATTCAAAAGAAACCGCCTGCAGAGGACGCGTCTGCAGGCGGCGGGAATAATGAGTGTATTGAAAAAACGCTATTTGCTGACCTCGTAGGCGACAACCTTGTTTTTGAAGAATGTCGGAACCAGCAAGAGGTCTTTTGATTTCACATATTCGATATCCGCCGAGTTGACAGAATCCCTGCGTGTATCGAGGAGGAGTGTTTTCTTCCAGTCGCGGTCAATGTGGTTGATCATTCCGTTCCAGCTGGACACGAGGTACTCGTTGTTGCCGATTGCCTCGACACCGTCGGGATTCTCAATGCTATCGGCGCGCATGGTCACTTCTTTTGAGGACAGATCTACCGTGTTAAGGGTTTTATCGTCCCACAGGGCCATCACCATTTGCCCGCCATCGATGTAGAGTCCGTTGGGATTGTGCAGGTCCTTCATCCAGGTCGAGAGTTTGCCGTTTTCAATCAGGTAGATGGCGCCCCCGCGGGAATCGCTGATATACACTTTGTCTTTGTCAACGGCAATGTCATTGAGAAACTTGGCGCCCTTAACGGGGTAGGTATGCGTTATCTTTCCCGACTTCGTGTCGATCTCCCGTACATTGGTGATGTCGGCGACGTATAATTTGCCGTTTGCCAGTCCCATTCCTTTCGGTGCATCCAGGCCTTTTACCCACTGCGGGTCTGTCACCTTCCCATCCATCGACACCCTGGAGATGAACCCGTTGCCGTCTTTGGCATCAGGAGCCCCGTTGATGTTCGACACGTATAAGAGGTTTTCGTCCTCGTTGTATAGAACCGATTCGCAGGTTGTGAGCACCGGCTCCGTTTCCCATTTCATCGTGAGGACCGCGGGCGCCTTTTTAGCAGGCGTCTCGACGGCGGTGGTCTCTGCTGCCTTTTCTTCCGCGGCTTTCTTACAGGCAGAAAGTAAGACAGCCAAAGCGACGATTGTGATCAGGTGTTTCATACGCAGGTACTTTTTGTCAAGTTATGAAGAAGCATAGCCTTCCGTCGAAGGCAGGCAAATATAGTGAATTTCGCCGGAAGCGGTGGCTGCTGTAAGCAACCGATAATCTGTTTTAAATCAGTTGTTTCCGTCCCGGTGGCATGACGTTTTAGGTCTACGAGGTCTGGTGAAACTATGTTGATGGCAAAGAGACGAAAAATAAAGACTACAGCGATTGCCGCGATTGTCGTCGCCCTTATAATCGTGACCCGGCTGGCATTGCCTTACGTTATTCTTCGCTATGCGAATAATTCGCTGGAAGAGCTGGACGGCTATCGCGGTCACGTCAACGACATTGATCTGGCCATCCTGCGGGGCGCCTATAAGCTCGACAGCATCTACATCAACAAGATTGACTCGGTGACAGAAAAGGAAACACCATTTCTCGCGGCTTCTCTTGTCGATCTTTCCATTGAGTGGAAAGCCCTTTTTAAAGGGTCGCTTGTTGGTGAAATCGTGGTAGACAACGGGATGGTGCGGTTTACGAAAGATAAGGTCGAACCCAAACAGGTCCAGAAAGATTCCTCCGATTTCAGAAAGGTGCTGAAAGACTTTATGCCGCTGAAGATCAACCGCCTGGAGTTCAGGAACAGCACGCTCCGGTATGTCGATAACACATCTAAGCCAAAAGTCGACATCCGGATGACGGATGTGCACGTCATTGCCTTAAATCTGAGAAACAGTTACGACTCAGCCGACGTCTTGCCCGCTACAATCAACGCGAAGGCCACTGTCTACGATGGCCGTCTGGATTTGAGCATGAAACTCAATCCGCTGGCAGAAGTGCCAACCTTCGATATGAATGCGGAGTGGAGGCACACCAACCTTGTGAAATTAAACGAATTCTTTCAGGCGTACGCCAAGGTCGACGTGAACAAGGGTACGTTCGGGTTGTATACGGAAATCGCCGCGAAGGAGGGAAAGTTCACCGGATACGTGAAACCCCTGGTACAGAATATCGACGTGCTGGGTCACGAAGACCGGAAAGATAACATCCTCAGGAAAATTTGGGAGGGTCTCGCTGACGTTGTCACGGAGGTCTTTGAGAACCAAAAGAAAGAGACGGTTGCGACCAAGATTCCGCTAAGAGGAAAATTTGACAACCCCAAGGCAAATATTTTCTTTGCCATTGCACAGATTCTGCAAAACGCTTTCATCAGCGCCCTTCAGCCTTCCATAGACGAGCAGATCAACCTCAGGACGGTAGATAAGGAGCAGGAGAAAAAAGGGTTTTTGGAAAGAGTGTTTGGGGGCAAAGGCGACAAAGAAGACAAGCATGCAAATGATATAGGCGACAAGAAGGATAAACAAAAAAATTGATGGAATCTGACGCTCGATGACCGGCAAATGTCAGCAGGCTTGTTTCGTGCCATAATTAATTGATTATTGCATACCAGCAGACAACCATAGCCAGCCCATGATCAGGGAAAAACTTGTCCTCGCAGTCAGGTGGGTCCGCAATTTTACCCGTGAGAAATTCCACTCGAAAAACGAGAACCTCCCCTACTATGTTACAATTTTAACTTCGACAATCGTATTTGTCCTGGCCCTGTACACCTTTCTCGAGCTGACCGATGAGCTTGCAGAGAACGAACTGCAGGGCGTTGACAGCGCAGTCACTGCCTTTGTGCTTTCTCTGCGCTCCCATGAGCTTACCATTTTCTTTACGTTCATGACACACCTGGGCGACCCGTATGCGTACGTGATTGTGACCCTTCTGATCGCCGGTTTTTTTCTTATTAAAGAAGTCAGTTGGAAATTTATCCTTCAGACCGTGCTGGTACTAGGCCTGGCGACTTTGTCCAACGTCGGACTGAAAAGGGTGATCGGCCGCTCAAGACCTACGATCGAGCATCTGGTATCCGTGGATACACTCAGTTATCCAAGCGGGCATTCAATGTCGGCGATGGCCTTCTACGGGTTCCTGGTTTATCTTTGCCTCAGGCTTAGAATCTCCCCATGGCTTCGGTATGTGTTGACGACAATCCTGGTTGTGATCATTCTTTGTATTGGGGCGAGCCGGGTCTATCTGGGCGTTCATTTTCCCAGCGATGTCGCGGCGGGCTTTATCGGAGGACTCATATGGGTGGCTTTCTGCTCCATCATTTTCAGTTTGATCGACCTTTGGAGAATGCGCGCAGCGATTGAGAAAGAGAGACTGAAAGGAGGCGGTTCCTGACCAATGGGCACCTGAGATCAGCTCCTTGAAACGTAACGGCCGAATTTTTTATGAACAGACACACTGGACCGATGGTTATCTTCTTTGCGGTTAATAAAGAGAATGTAGTCGATGCTGATCCGGCCCGCGCCGGCGAAGAAGAACAAGAGAGAAAAGAGGGCGAGCAAAAACGGAGGCTGGTCGGCGGTAAAGATCCTACCCGTTCCCATGACAAACGTGATGGCTGAATAATTCAGGAACAGGAGGGCCGACGTCACCCGGGTAAATAATCCAACTATCAGGAATAAGCCGCCGGCGAGTTCAATCACCTTGCCCGTGTAGGCCATGGCCTCCTGAAAAGGTATTGACATATTGAACAAGAGGTCCGCAAAGCCATCCATCTCCTGGTTTTCAAACAATTGCCAGCCGTGAAAAACCAGGATGCCCCCGAGCATAATGCGGACAATTGCAACGCCATCAAACCAAAAACCAGGTGATTGAAAAGACTGGTTCATTGTGAAAAGGGGTTAAGTAAACTAATGAGTACTGAAGTCGCAAGATACTTCAAAGTCAGCGGGGGGTTTGACCTTTCGGGAGGAATGAACGCCGCGGGCTGCCGGATCACCGGATAATCAGGTGGATGGCCAGGCAAAAATGCGATTTCAAAGCTACATTTTTTTTAGAACTATCAAAGGTGGCGAGTCACATCGTTTGAAGATTTTCTCCGCGGAAGCGTCGCGCTGTCTGGGTTCGAGGGCTGCGCCGCCCCGGAATTGTCAGGGCCTTGTAACTGATTAAAAACGGAATTAAATTCGATCCGAGATTAAAAAACCAACACTGTGAAAAAAATTGCTTATTTCCTGAGTTCCGCATTCTTAGCCAGTTTCCTGATGATAGCTTGCACCAGCGCTCAAAAGGAATCTACCGCAGGCCAATCAGGCGACACGACGGCCATCACTCCCAACAAACTGACTTCAGACGAGATTGCCCAGGGCTGGCAATTGTTATTCGATGGCGAAACGCTCACCGGATGGAAAAGGTTTAACCATGATACCATCGGGCCCCTGTGGAGTGTCAGGGACGGAGCGATCGTATGTGATGGAAGCGGACTTGGCGAGGGTGTTGGCACGAACAGAGGCTCGCTCCATACTGTTAAGGAGTTTGGAAATTTCGATCTCGTGCTGGATTACAAGCTTTCACCAGGCGGAAACAGCGGTATCATTTACCATGCCATCGAAGATCCCAAATACGAATTTGATTATGAGACCGGCCCGGAGTTCCAGTTGCTGGACGACTCCGGATGGAAGGGCGATTTGAAGGATGCGCAGAAAGCAGGGAGCGCCTATGATATGTTCCCGGCGCCTGCGTCGAAAAAGCTGAACCCCGCCGGAGAGTGGAATACCGCCCGGATTGTCTACCGCGACGGCCACGTTGAACATTGGCTCAATGGAGAAAAGATAATCGAGTATGAAGAGAACAGTGCGGACTTCAATGCGCGCCTGAAGGAGAGCAAATGGAAAGATTATCCCGACTGGGGTAAATCTCCGACAGGTGTTATTTCCTTACAGGACCACGGTGCCCCTGTCTATTTCAGAAATATAAAGATCAGGGCCTTATAAATCCGGCGTCGTTCCGGGGTTCAGGCATCCCCGTTTTTTATTCGCCACATTCCGGCTACCGATCCAAAAAAAATGCATCACCTGAATCACTTTAGGGAGAACCCGCACCTCTACGTCTTTCTCCCCCTCTTCTATGTTGCGTGGTCTGATACGTTGCTGACGCCAGCCGAAATAAGATCATTGAAAGAATTCATCGAGGCGCAGGCCTGGCTGGACGACCGCGACAAGGCGACCCTCCTGGGGCACCTGAATCCGACCACTCCCCCATCGCCGGATGATTTTAAACAGTGGCTGGCGGAAATCCGGCAAGTGCTTGATCCGGAAGGCGTGGGGGAAAGACCTTCGCTGATTGACATCGGCCTGAAGCTCTCCGACCTCCACGGCGGCGGAACGGGCAAAGCGTCGATGGCGCCGGCGCGCGAGTCCCTTCACAAGATGGAGGATTCCTTGCGGTTCATTAATGGAGAATCCTTTTTCCTTTTCTATCCGGAGAGCCGGAAAACCATCACCCAGCAACGCGGCACCACAGCAACTTTTGACATCGACGAGTTGGCTGCTCTGCTCGATGGCGAGCACGCGGCTCTTAGCCACAAGGTCAAAACGCTGCTTTGTGAACCCGAGTTTAACTATTTTGATAGCGGCAACCTCACCCTTTATCGCGAAAAAGTATTTGAATGGTGCAAGCTCCTGGCAGACCAGGGGTTCGGGGCAATGGGTTACCCAGCGGAATACGGAGGAGGCAGCGACATGGCTTCCTATTTCGCCATCATGGAGGCGCTCAGCTACCATGACCTCAGCCTCGTGATCAAATTCGGCGTGCAGTTCGGGCTGTTTGGGATGAGCATCTATTTTCTCGGAACGGAAAAGCATCACAAGAAATATCTTCGGGATGTGGGCACGCTGAAGCTGCCTGGATGCTTCGCGATGACCGAGACCGGTCATGGATCGAACGTGCGAAACATTGAAACCACGGCTACCTATGACGCGAGCGCAAAGCGCTTCTTGATCCACACTCCTCACCCACGGGCTCAAAAGGAATTCATTGGAAATGCAGCTGTCCATGGGCAAATGGCGACGGTGTTTGCAAAGCTGGTAATCGACGGAAAAGACTACGGCGTCAGCGCTTTCCTCGTGCCCATACGAAGTGCCGGCGGCAAGGTTACTGAAGGCGTCACGATTGGAGACTGCGGAAGAAAAATGGGTCTGAATGGAGTTGACAACGGGACGATCGCGTTTGATCATGTAGCGATCCCTTATGACAACATGCTGGATCGCTTCGCGCGTATTACAGACGACGGCAGATTCGAGAGTCCCATTACAAGCGATAACCGCCGGTTTTTTACCATGCTCGGCACCCTTGTCGGCGGACGCATCGGAATACCGAGATCCGGTCTCAGCGCTGCCAAATCAGGGTTGACCATCGCCATCCGGTATGGAGATAAAAGGCGCCAGTTCGGTCCGGATGGAGGCAAGGAGGTGCCCGTGTTGAATTATCGTCAGCATCAGAGAAGGTTAATACCGCTGCTGGCCAATGCCTATGCGCTGCATTTCTCGCTGCAATACCTTACCCAGCGTTTTCTCCACCGATCAGAAGAAGATATTCAGGAAGTGGAGGCGCTCGCAGCGGGGTTGAAAGCGGTCTCCACCTGGAACACGACGAAGACGCTACAGGAATGCCGCGAGTGCTGCGGCGGCAAAGGATACCTGTCGGAAAACCGTATCGACAGCCTGAAGAATGACTCGGATGTTTACACGACGTTTGAAGGCGATAACACGGTGCTTATGCAACTGGTAGCGAAAAGCAGGTTAACGGAATTCAAGCAGGAATTCAGCAATATGGACCTGTTCGGCGTTCTCAGCTACGTGGCGGAGCAGGCCAAGACCTCGATCACCGAAAGAAATCCCATCATCATCAGGAACACCGACGAGCAGCACTTGCTCGACTTCAACTTTCACCTCAACGCGTTCAGGTATCGGGAAAGAGATATACTCACCTCCGCCGCCAGGAGGCTGAAGAAACACATTGACGCGGGGATGGATTCATTCGACGCGTTCAATGTCTGCCAGAACCATCTTGTCCAGGTCAGTATCGCATACGTTGAAAGAATCATTCTGGAACAATTTATCGCCCAGGTCGGACGAATGCAGGATGGCACCTGCCAGGCAATCGTGAAAAAGCTTTGTCAGGTGTACGCCCTTTCGCAGATTGACATCAACAAAGGATGGTACCTGGAAAACGGATACATGGAGGGCATGAAAACAAAAGCGGTGCGAAAGGCCCTCGATCAATTGTGCTGGGAAGTGCGGCAGGATGCCGTACCGTTGGTCGATGCGTTCCGGATCCCCGACGGTTGCCTGGCAGCTCCCATCGCGGTCGCTGGTATTTGACGCGGCTTTGCAATAAATTAGCGGGCCGTATCCCTCAAGTTTAATGTGGAGAACGTATCATTGTTCACTTAACTATCCTTTGTATATGAAATCAATTTTGATTGCCGTCGCGCTGCTCGCGTCCCTTTCATTCAGCTACGCCCAAGACTTTCGTGGTTTGGACAAAAGTCCGCTCGACATTGCCTACTACCCTGACAATTTCGCCCATGACCGCAAGGCAGGAGACCAGGCCCTGGTAAAAGTGGTCTACAGCCGTCCTCAACGAAATAACCGCGAGCTCTTTGGACAACTGGTACCCTATGGAAAGGTGTGGCGCACGGGAGCGAATGAGGCTACAGAAATCCGGTTCTACGAAGATGCGGTAGTCGGAGGGAAAAAGATCAAGAAAGGAACCTATTCCCTTTTTACCATCCCCGAAAAAGACAGCTGGACGATCATCTTCAACTCAGACGTAGATTTCTGGGGCGCTTATACCTACAATGACAAGCATGACGTGCTTCGCGTGACCGGCAAGCCCGAGACGCTTTCAGACGACGTGGAAAATTTCACTATCCAGTTCACCGGCGATCAGAAAGACAAGGCTGTTATGGTGCTGGCGTGGGGAAATACTGCTGTCAGGGTCCCCATGGAGTTCTGACCATTTTTTATCGCGATCGCCGGGGGATTTACTTATTTCATCAGTGAGCTGACTACCAGCGCCCCGACGCCGAAAAAGATGTAGAAGGCAAGCAGTACGATGAACAGGATCCCGATGTATTTATAATGCGATTTCAGGTACTCAAATGCCTTGTCCAATTCACGGCCGTTCTGGCTTGCCAGGGCAGCTTTTAAATGGGTTGAAAATTTGAACAGGTAATAGATGGGAAAGAAATAGATAAGACCCATAAAGGCGTAAATCACGCCGAAGAAATACGTTGGAAAAGGTGCGTTCTCCTGCCCGGCGATCCGGCTGAGAAAGGTGCCTGCAAAGAGTCCGCCAAGTATGGCGAGGCCAACAAAACAGAAGCCGAGGATCGCGAGAAACCTGCTCCATTTTCCGGTTTCGTTCAGGTAGGCAGTCGCTTGAGGTGAAACAGTCAGCGGATTGTTTTGAAAAGATGCCGGAGCATCTACGATGTTTTCATTTTCCATAGGTTTTTTTGGTGAATTGAATCTTTTCTTTTGAGCTGATTCCTTTAAAGTGCAATCCGTCGGCACGGACAGCCCTTACTTCAGATACGGTTCAATGGCTTTCTGCCAGATGGCATATCCCGACTCATTCATGTGAAGCATATCCGGTAGAAATAATTCCTTTCGCGGAGCGCCGTCATGATCGAGCATGGCGTTCCAGATATCGATGAAGGCTGCGTGCGGTTTGTTTTTCAAAAAATCCCTGATGGAAGCGTTGGCTGCGGCTATCTTTGGCATCAGCCTTTCTCTGCTGGGACTGGGTTTCATGGACACGAAAAGGATGTCGGCGCGGGGAAGGCTTTTACGGATGATGCTGAAAAGGTTTTTGAACCGGTCGACCACCATCTCGCTGGTGACGCCATCGGTCATGAAATCATTCTCTCCGCAATAGATCACAACCTGCCTTGGATGATACGCTATGATGATGTCATTCGCATATTCGATCACGTGCGGCAGGCTCGAGCCTCCGAATCCGCGATTGATCACTTTATGACGGGGAAAATACTGATCGATATTTCTCCACATCCTGAAGGAAGAGCTTCCGACAAACACGATCGCGTTTCGGGGCGGTTGGCGCAGGCTGTCAGCAGATTTGAATTGGCTGATCTCGTTCCAGAAAGGGCGGTCCTGGGCTGTGAGCGCGAACGAGATGCAAAGGAACAGAAGGATGAGTATTCTCTTCATAGGACCAAGATACGGTTTATTCGCGGTCGGAATCCGGCAGTTTCGTGTAAAAGTTTGTCTGGAGACCCGGTGTTCTGCCATGACGAAATCTTCGCGTCGAAGAATCTGAATCGGGTAAACCTGCGGTCGAAAACGTCCAGGCCTAAGACAAAAACAAATCGCACCTCAGGCCTCCTCAATCTCTTTTGCAACCCGGTTGGCGGAGCGCGTGGCGGCCTCCATTCCCCAGTTGAGGTTATCCGCGTACGCTCCGGCAAAGTGTATGCGCCCATGCGGCTTCATGACATGGGGCCAGACCTTGCTCAATTGTCCCATGCCAAATGGGAGCCGTTCGCAGGTGAACGCGAATTGCTCTTTTGTCCAGTCTTTTACGAGCGCCTGTTCGATCGTGTCGCGTTTGCCGGGGTACACCTCCCTGAAGCCCGCGAGCGCTCGTTGAGCGGATACGCCTCCCGGACCGGTGCCCATTAAAGCGACCCGGTGGGTTTTGACCTCGTCGGCTACCTGCCAGATCGAGCCAATGTCAGGGTGGCCGAGCTCCATGTTGATGCTGAGCTTATCATCCTCCCAGAATCTCGACCGGGCCTGAAATACGAAGCGACTATACGAATCGTACACAACATGGTCAATTACAAATTGCTTTTCAGGAGGTAATGCGGGCGTGACCGGAATGCTTTTAAAAGCCGGGAGGGGAATGCAGTTGGCCAGGAAGTCAGCCGACATCTCTTTGTCTTCTCCGAATTCCCGGTAGCTGACCGTCACGCCTCCGGGCCCATGCTTAATCGACGTGATGGGGCAGCTGAGTTTCACCCTTTCTCCGAGGCGGAGCGCAAACGCGTTGGG
>DASVOT010000034.1:0-8307 GCA_036383235.1 Chryseosolibacter sp. | reverse complement strand
GTGGGCGTTTACGGGGCCGGGTTTGTTTTTGCCAAGCGAGACGAGATTTGCAAAAAGCTTGTACGCGCCTGGCACACCTTCCGGCAGCTCGCGGAAAAACGACAACCCGGTATACACATAGTACCCTGCTCCATATTGTGCAACGAGAAGGCTACTGTTCTTCGGGGACTCACCCTTGTCGTTCATGGACAATATGGCGTCATAGCGATCATCCCACCCGTCCGGAAAATACAATCCCCTTTCCTGCACCCATCCCTCGAAGTCGGCGGCCGTGATCTTGTTAGGGGTATTCAGCACGGGGTGACCGGGTTTCAGTATCCGGACCTCGGAGTTTTCATCCGTGACACGATCGTGACTCAGCGACAACGGGTACGGAGAAAATTTGGTTGTCTCCATGCGGGAATTGGTATTGTATTGCATCACCACGGTGCCGCCCAGCCTGACATATTCAAGCACCTCCGGCATGAAGTAGCCGGCCCGCTCATTTGTATTAAGGGTGCGGACACCCAGCACGACGGCATCAAAGCGCTGCAGGTTCGCCGTTGTAATCTCATCATTGTTGAGCTCGGCCACCTGATAACCCATGTTGCGCAGCGCGGAAGGGATGTCGTCGCCGGCGCCGCGAATGTAGGCGATCCGGTCGCCTGATCTTTTCAGGTCGATGCGAATAGCCTTCGCCTCGGCAGGAGGAAGCAGCGTCTGCGCCGGAAAATGCTCATACGAAATGATCTGCATGGACCGGTCATACCGCTTTCCGTCGATCGTCGCGACCGCCCTCACGGTCCCGCTGTATTCAGCAGACGAAGGGCTGACCGTCACGGTGATCGATTGTTCGGCACCTCTCATGGTCAATTCAAAGGGAACGCTGGCAGGCTCAGCGTTCCAACCCTTCGGAACCTCCAGAGAAAGCGTGCCCGCGCGTCTCTCATCGCTTGACGACCTCACCAGGAGGGTGACCTGCTTCGGCTCATGCGTTCCGAAAACAAGGACTTTTTCAGAGAGGTTGACCGTTACAGGAGGCACGATCTCAACCGGTCGCCACAGCTCACCTTTAACCGGGTCAACCCATGTATAAATAAGCGGACGTTCGACGGTCACCCTTTCGTCGCCGACGCGCAAAGCGATCGAAAAACTGATAGCCGGGATGTTCTGCGGCATCCCGATGTCCTGCTTGTCCTTCACCGTGTACAGGCCCGTGCTATGCGGGTATCTCAGCCAGTATGGATCGGAGAAACCGGCATCCGCCTTCACTGGCGCGCGAACATGGACGTCCAGCTTCTTGTCACCCTCAAGAGCCGTTGAAAAAACTGAATCCCACTTTACGCTGCCCGAGGCATGAATGCCTTCGATCATGAGGTTGGCGGATGAGCGATTTACGATCTCGATGTCAGTGTGTACCAGTTCGCCGGGAGAAGATTGGTAGTGCGACGCAGTAGCTTCCATAAACAAGCCGAGGCAATCCTGAACGAGCTGCTCTGTTTCGCGCAGCTTGCGTTCTCTCCAGACACTCTTGTCAAGCGCGAGGATCTGATCCCTGATACGCAACAACAGGGGGACGGTGGCCGACGGATTCTCCGGATTGAACTCCTCCAGCGCGCGGGTTACCAGGGGTTGAATCTTGTCGCCGCCGCGCACGCGTTTCCAGCTCGTGTCGATGCCGTCAAAAATATTTTTCTCTGCGCGTTCGCCCTTCATGTACTCCAGGAACTCCGGCCGGTAGCCGCGCTCACCGCTCCTGCCCCATCCCTGGCTTTTATGCTGGCTGCTGCTCAACGCTGATATTTCGGAATAGGATTTGCCCAGTAACGGATTGTAGCCACCCACATCGAGCACAATTACTCCCGGCGTATTGGCGTTCACCGACTGGTTCCACCAACGGCCTGTGTTCGTGTACAGTCGCCTTACCTGCCAGGTGCCAAACTCTTTCACCTGGTCCGGAAAGGCGTCAGGCTTCGCAGCGACATCGAACGCTTCGCCTGCGACGATTGCCGACGCCGTGTGATGTCCGTGCCCCGCGCGCGAATCAGGCGGAAAACGGGTGACGATCACGTCGGGCTGAAATTGCCGCAGCACCTTAACCGCATCAGACAAAACCGCATCTTTCCCCCAGATGGAAAAAGCCTCCTCCGCTGACTTGGAAAAACCGAAATCGATGGCCCTTGTAAAAAATTGACTGCCCCCGTCAATGCGTCTCGCCGCCAGCAGTTCCTGTGTGCGGATGAGCCCCAGAAGCTCTCGGATCTCAGGACCTATGAGATTTTGACCGCCATCACCCCTGGTGAGCGACAAATACGCGGTGGTTGCGAGTTTTTCATTGGACAGGTAGGCAATAATATTCGTGTTTTCATCGTCTGGATGGGCGGCCATGTAGAGGACCGATCCGAGCACATTCAGTTTCTTCAATTTCAGCTGGATCTGGGCGGCATCGGGTTGTCGGGAAATTTGAGGAAAGGCTGCCCATGGCAGGGAGAACACCAGCAGAAAAGATAATCTCATTCCTAAAAACATTTGAACACAAGTTTAACCCTTATCATCCGGTTTTGGATGGCCGCGCGCATTTTTTTAACAATGTTTTAACAACCGGGTTGGGGTCAGAACTTGCCCCTTAGTTCTCCGTTCACGAGGAACGATCCGTCCTCGGCGACGCTGATGACGATCTTATCGACGGGCTCTTTATCCTCGGACAAAAAAGTGAGCGTGTACTCGTGGGAGGTGACCCGATCTTTCATATCATCCGTAAAGCCAAGGTCGAGCTCGACCTCCGAATTCAGAATTGCTTTCCGCATGGTCAATTTACCTCCGTCGTTGGAAGAGATCCGGATCCGCATCTTCTCCTCCCGAAGCGCCAGGGGCTTGACGTATAAAACAAGGTAAGGAAGAACCCCCTGACTTGTTCTGCGGCTGAATTCACGCGACGTCTCGCCTAGGTGCACGGTATTGTTGTCTGCAACAGGCCGCGGGCGAAAATTATAATCGAGCCTGATCTCAAATTCATGCGTGGGCTTCAGGGGAATATCCTGCACGAAAAAGAAAGGGAAGATCAGTAGGAAAGGCATCATCATCTCTATAACCAACAAGGCGTGATGAAAGTTAACAAATTCGAAGGTATTTTACCCGAAAGAAAACAAATAATTTACGGTGCCAGGGTGCCAGAAAAGGCGCACACCCCTGAATCGGAGGGCAGCCTTCGCACATGCGCTCAACTCCCTTCGCGGGCAGGGACCCATCCCATCGGGTCTTCGAATGATCGACAAGTACCGCACGCCGAGCAGAATTTCCGCACATCGCGCTAATCCGTCCTTGGTCATTCCGTCAGCCAAGCAGTCTTCCGTCATCGTTCGCGGTGAAAGGCGATACACGATTCCTTTAAAAGTGAGCATCGGATCTTACATCGCCATCGCTCAACCAAACGGACAGCCTGTGGTTACTATCGCCCGCGTGATTGTATCGTTACCGTGTCAAGCCAGTCGATAATGAAGGACAGCGCAATGCGCAGGATAAAACGCAGGATTTGCCGGCAGGCCGACGTAAAAGGAGCCCGCGTTCAAAGGCACAAAATCTTCGTGCGAAAGAAGTAACGTTTGCACTACTGCTTGTTGATTGTTTTCTCTGCGAATGGCAAAAATACGAGGCGGAAATGTAGGGATGCGAATGAAACTTCACGACCTTTATTGCGTTATAATGGCACGGGTAGCGCATGCGGTTTATCATCCGATTCCCCGATGCAAATGAAGGAGTGGTGAAAGGACCTGAAAGAGAAGAAAATTTCGTCGGCGATCACAATGTTGAAATAAAAAGATTATACACCAGGAACAACGACAGGTATGGGATGGATTACGGTTTATATTACAGGAAAGTCTGATTTTCGCGAGGAAGTTCTGAAGAAGCTGGAAGCATCGGATGTGAATTTCATGCCGGGCTACACCGGCCCGTCTGACGATATGGATATGCACGATCTTTACTGGCTGGATGAACGAGTGGATCTCCGCAGGTTGAAAGAGGCAATAGGCAGTAAACTGATCTGGAAGCACCGTCTGAACTTCTTCACCACGCTGGAAGCGTTCGTCGAGTCAAAGAAGAACCGGAACAAAGATGCGGAATTTACCGCTGAAGAGAACGAACTGCTGTCGAAGTTGCAGGCGGCGGAATTTCCTTCCGCCAGTTGATCAGTTGCCAGCCGCGCCCCGTGGCTGGCTTTTTTTTGCTTCGGCAATTCCTGGAAAAAAAACACACCGGGTCTCACTGCTTCAATCACTCCGCCTGACACCCCGGAAGCGGGTTACCTTCGTCTTTTTCTTCTTCTTGAATATCCGCTGGAAAATATTCAGGTTCGACTTCGATTTTTTGCAGTCGAGCTCCGCCGCCAGTTCAGGCGACAACGGCGCGAATCTTGCGTGCGAAATGTCCTTTAGCGATTTGTCCTGGTTGACCTGCTGCAGAAAATAAGCGGTGATGGGCAGCGCGGTTGCAGCCCCCTGGCCGAGCGCCGTACTTCGAAAGTGAAGTTTGGGATCATCGGCGCCTACCCAGGTTCCGATCACGAGCCTGGGGGTGATTGCCATAAACCAGCCGTCGACATTCAGCTGTGTGGTACCGGTTTTTCCGGCCACGTCGTTTTGAATTCCATAGCGCGAGCGCAGCGCCGAGCCCGTGCCCTCGCTGACGACGCTTTTCAGCATGTGTACCATCATCTGCGCGCTCTCGGAAGAGACGGCCCTCCGGCCCCGGTCTGATTCTTCCTCAAGTCTGTCAAGCACCTTCCCGTTGCGATCGGCGATGGCAAGGAGGTACCTGGGTTTTACGTACAGGCCTTTGTTCGCCAGCGTGCTGTAGGCACCGACCATCTCCATCATAGATATCGAGGGCGTTCCGAGGGCGAGTGACGGCACGGCGGGAAGGTCGCTGACGATGCCCATGTTGCGGGCGATGTCGATCGCCTGGTGGATTCCCGTCTTTTCCAAAAGCTTCACCGAAACGGTGTTGATCGAGCCTGACAACCCTCCCTCCATCGAATATTTGCGGTCATACGTTTCTTCGTCCGCGTTTTCCGGTGTCCATGCGTCGACGTTCGTATATTCCGTTTTACGGGCGGACGTGTAAGAGCAAGGGCTGATTCCTTTCTCCAACGCGGCGGTGTACAGGATCGGCTTCAACGTGGACCCTACTTGCCGTTTCGTTTCGGGGCGTACGTGGTCGTATTGGAAAAAGCGGTGGTCAATTCCGCCCACCCACACTTTGATTTCACCGGTCCCCGGCTCCATGGCCATGACCCCGGCTTGCAGGAACTGCATGTGATGCCGGATGGAATCATAAAAGCTCATGTTGACTTCTTTCACCCCGTCCCATGTGTAGACTTTCGTTTTGACCGGCTTCTTCAGGGCGTGGAGTACCTCGTTTTCCGGCATGCCGCTTTCCTTCAGCGCCTTGTACTCGGCAAGCTGATGCAGCTTATGCGTCGCCACTTCGTCAACCTTGTCCCGGTCGAGCTGATTGGCAAATTTTTGCTGAAGGACTTTCATCTGTTTTTGCATGGCTACCTCCGCATATCGCTGAAGACGCGAGTCGATCGTGGTGTAGATCTTCAGGCCATCCGTGTACAGGTTATACGGAGCGCCGTCTTCCCTTTCGTGCTCCTCGCACCATTGAAGCAGCTCGTTCCGGATATAAGCCCTGAAATACGCCGCGAGCCCTGTGCTTTCATTGATGTTGTTGTAGTTCAATCCAAGGGGTTTGGATTGCAGCACGTCTTTCTCGGCGTCGGATATGAAATGGTATTTCGCCATCTGCGCAATGACCAGGTTCCTTCGCTGTTTTGCCCTTTCGGGAAACAACCGCGGATTGTAGCTGTGTGTTGCTTTCAGCATGCCAACGAGCATGGCAGACTGTTCGATGGTAAGTTTATTGACCGGGACGGAAAAAAAACGGTCGGCGGCGGTTTTCACACCGTACGTGTTGTCTGCAAACGGGATGGTGTTGAGATACAGCACGAGGATCTGGTCTTTTGAATAGACTTCCTCCAAACGCCTGGCGATGATCATCTCCCTGACTTTGTTGACCGCCAGCGACATGAATCCAAAAGACTTCCTGGGAAAGAGATTCTTCGCAAGCTGTTGGGTAAGCGTGCTTCCTCCACCCGAGGACTCATTTCGGAGCAAAAGGCTCTTCACAACTACCCGGAGGAGGCTCTTGGTGTCGATGCCGTGATGCTTGTAAAAACGGATATCCTCCGTAGCCACCAGGGCATCTTTCAGTGTTTTTGGGATCTCGTCGTCAGCTACCGGGCTGCGGTCCTGCAGATAATATTTACCCAGCAGGACGCTGTCGGCACTATATATTTCGCTGGCGATGGGGTGGTGGATCTCCGTCAATTGGTCTTTGGCGGGAAGCGGACCAAAGGCGCCGATCCATACGAGGAATACAAATACCGCGACCAGTGCGAAAACACCTGCGGACAATAATCCGGTTACTGCGAATAGTGTCTTGACAATACCGTGTCGCACATAAAATGCCTGAAGGAGGCGCTTTAGTCTGCGAAACACGTTGCCCCGTGTTTCCCCCATAAGAAAAAAAGTAAAAATAACGTTCCTTCCCCGCAAAAATCGCAACCTTTCGTGGCCCGGATTTATTTGATTCTGTAAAAGAACTGCTAAATCCTTGAACGCCGCTGCGCCAATGACATTGTATGAAAACAACATTCTTGGAGAATTAGATCTGTGGAAGCGGAGGATGAAGAAAACACCCTCGTATTCAAGCCTGCTGGCCAAGCGGCTGCAAAACCGGATCAACCGGGCGATTCCGGAAAGGGTGCACCGGGCCATCACCGCCGCCATCAAACAAATGACGCGGGCAGTCTTTTTCGGAGCCGGCTTCACGACGCGGACTCCGGTTAAGCCCTCATCGCTGGAAAGCTGTGAAACGAAGGTCCGCGACCGCGTCAAATTCTACCGGAATACCGCCGCCGCCGAGGGTGCCCTCACTGGCGCCGGGGGAATCCTGCTCGGCCTGGCGGACTTTCCCCTGTGGCTTGCGCTGAAGATGAAAATGCTCTTTGAAATTGCCAGCATTTATGGATTCGACACCTCCAGGTACCAGGAACGCATTTACATGCTTCACATCTTCGAGCTGTGCTTCTCAAGCCCCGTTCACCGGAACAGGATCTATGCCATATTGGAAGACTGGCCGAACGAAGAGAAGAAGCTACCCAGGAATATTTCGGATTTTGACTGGAGAACTTTTCAACAGGAATACCGCGACTACCTGGATGTGGCAAAATTACTCCAACTCGTTCCCGGCATCGGCGCGGCCGTGGGTGCGCTTGTGAACCACCGCCTGACGACCCGGCTGGGCAATACCGCCATGAACGCCTACCGCATGCGCTGGCTCGCCGCAAAAAACCTGGCTGGCAGGGAATCGCAAAAATGAAAAGGCCCGAAAACCAAACATTGGCTTCCGGGCCCTCCCGATGCGATTACTTTCAAGGCATCGAGGCAGTGCCCCAATAGGAATCCACATCTCCGTAATAAGAGTGGTCGTTCGTATCGGGCCAGTGATTCTTGTCAAAACCAGGTGACATACGCAGATAGTCTTTGTCGCGGCTGAGGACAAAGGCATGCTTGCCGGGTGAAACGGTCAGCTCCTCGAACGGAATGGCAAACAGCTTCCCTCCGATCCCGAGAAACGAACCATACTCCACGACCGCGTATTCGACCCGGCCAGTGTGAACGTTGATCATCAGGTTATCAATGGTGCCGAGATCCTCTCCTTTCGTATTCTCAACTTTATCCCCAATGATCGAAGTGGCAGTAAGCCTTTCCAGTGGGCGATTAGCGTCGGGGCCTTCCCTGTTGACGCCCGTACGGTTGTCGGCTTCATAAGTTTTTCCAACCATTGTCATAATTCCTCCTTCTTTTTGGTTAACCATTATTTTAGGAAAACTCGAAAAAAAACGTTCCCGCAATTTTCCCAACGCCGTTGCGGCCGTGAAAAACTTTCTACATTAGATTATCAGGAGCCCTGAATAAAATAAAAGCAGGCTCGTACCGACTTTATATTCAATTCACAGTAAATACTCTTCATGAAGCAAAAATCCAGGATCAGCATTCGCCACGTATTCAAGACGATCATCTGGCCGAGGAAGAAATTCGTTTTGACCGGCCTCGTGCTTATTATTATCAGCAGGCTGGCCGGGCTCGTCTTGCCCGGTGCAACGAAGTATCTGATGGACGATGTGATCGCGAAGCAGGATCTGCAGATGCTGAAGTACCTGCTCATTGCGGTGGTCGCCGCCATCGTGATCCAGGCAGGCAC
>DASVOT010000033.1:0-2749 GCA_036383235.1 Chryseosolibacter sp. | reverse complement strand
TGGCGCCACAACTGTTGACATGGAGGGATGCTTCCCCGCGCAGACCTCCGAAAAGTAATCACGCAGGGAGCTTCGCACATCCTGGCCGTGGCAAACAAGCGTGGCGATTGCGAAAAGCCACGTTGGAAAAAATTTCTGTTTCCTTTTTATAGCGTGGCGTGCGGAGGCAATGAGTAAGCTGCCGGCGGAGCATACGATATCGCCGTGCCGGAACGATGCGCTTTTCGCTGCCTCGTGCAGTCTGCGGCATTCAGCCACCATTGAGGTGCCCGCCTCGACAGGAAACCCGCCCGGCGATCGCGGATAAAAAGCGACGGGCACATAGGGTTTCCCGTTATTGCGTAGTCTGTGTAAGGTGTAATCGTACAAAGAGAGGAACTTCCCTTTGCTTTCTGGTTGAACAGGCCCGGGGTACGGCGTCGTACTGTTTGTACAAAGCGGTAGCAGGCCTTGGCGAGAGGGTCTTCGCATACGTAAGGCTTTTTTATTGACTTTGATAAATGTCGAAAGGAATTTTTTAAAGGTCAAGCCCCCGCTATTTTTTTTTGGCAAAGCGGTTGACCTTCTTTATGCGCGCACGGAATTTTCCACCGAAATTTAAATGGATTTCCCTTCGCCAATGCCCGCGGTGGATAGGAATAGCTTGCATCGCAGATGCCGGAGTCGATATTTTTTGACGGCGAGGCAGGATTCTTCGCGCGGGCCGTTGTAAGGATAGCGTTTGTAGAAAAAAGTCCCGATTCTGATGAGAGGGGATGCGCTAAAGCCACACGGTGGCGGTCTTCAGCGCATCGTTTTGCAGCTGCCTGTTTTTCCCGTAGTACGTCGGGTTTCTGTACACCTTGTTGAACGGGCAAACCATTTGGATCTCATTGAGTTGAACTCTTGTTCTCGAAAGCTTCTTCCCGCTCAGGTCATACGGATAAAACTGGATAACCTCTTCTTTCGCCAGATACTCAATATCTTCTACGGCGGTGAGGAACATGCCCTCTCCGAACGCGGTGCAATAAACACCCACGATCGTTTTGTGTTCCTTGCTCATGTTCAACTCCCGCAATATGTTTTTTTTCGTTCTGACAAAATCAATGGACGAGGTGTCGGAGACGAGTAAATCCGTGTTTTTCGGTGTGATCAGGGACGTGATTCTTTCTGCGAGTGATTTCATTTGAGGTCAGGTAAAAATTTTGATTATGTCCGTACTAAAAAATCATGCCAACTATAATCTTTTATGATAATCGATCGTGAGGGCTTTGCGTTTGTCGGCCAGTCATCTACGAAAACCGGGCAGAGTCGCGTATCGGAAGAGGAAGGCAGCCGCCAGTTCACCGGGACCTCTGTTTTAAACCGCCGGACACAATAGACTTGCAATAGTTCGCCCAACCATTTATCTTGAGTGATATTGATTTTCGCTCGCCGCGTATCGTATCGCCTGCGAGCCGCATTCCTGAACAGAGCATTTAATTGTTAACCCCAAAAAACACTGCAGCCATGGCACCTGATAGTCACAAGATCAGCCGTAGAAAATTTGTAAGTTCCGCCGCCGTCGCGTCCCTCGGATTTACCATCGTTCCCCGTCATGTGATAGGCGGAAATGGTTTCATCGCGCCGAGCGACAAACTGACCATCGCCTATATCGGTTGTGGAACCCAGGGCCTGCGCGAGATGTGCGACCTGATCACCAACCCAAAAATTCAAATCGTATCGGTCTGCGATCCGAACAAGATGAGCACCAACTATATTGACTGGTCGCCGTATGGCATTCGCAACAGCATCCGCAAGACGATCGGCGACGCGACATGGGGAGAGGGGCTGGATGGCATTCCTGGAGGAAGGGATGTCGGCCAGGAACTTGTCGGGAAATACTATGCAAAAAATCAGTCCTCTGGCAAGTACAAAGGATGTACATCGTACGAGGATTTCCGCGAGCTGCTGGAGAAGGAGAAGGATGTCGATGCGCTCAAGGTCATGACCCCCGATCACCTGCACGCGACGATTTCCATCGCAGGCATGAAGAAAGGTAAGCACGTAGTCATACATAAACCGATCGCCAACCGGATGTATGAAAGCAGGCTCTCGATCGACACGGCCAGGAAGACCGGCGTGAGCACGCATTTGCTCGCGTGGAGCAAACGGCCTGGCAACGACCTGGTGAAGAAGTGGATCGCCGACGGCGCCATCGGAACGCTGAAGGAGATACACAACTGGTCTTACCGCCCGGTGTGGCCGCAGTGGGTTGCTGTGCCGGCCGACACGCCTCCGGTACCGAAAGACTTCAACTGGGATCTCTGGCTGGGCCCCGTGCCGGACCGGACGTATCATCCGGAATACACGAATTGCGTGTTCCGCGGATGGTATGATTTCGGAGGAGGCAGCATCGCCGACATGGGTCACTACAGCCTCTGGCCGATGTTCCTGACGCTCGGAATAAAAACGGCGCCTCTCAGCGCGGAGGCCTATGCAACCACTAACCGTACCGTTGTAGACCACGTCAGCAAAAAAATCATCAACGACGTCGCATTCCCGTATTCATGCATCATCCGCTTCAAGTTCCCGAAGCAGGAGACGCTGCCTGCTTTCGACCTCTTCTGGTACGACGGCGGGATGAAACCCCACACGCCCGAGGAACTCGAAGCCGACGGCAAAGACATGCCCGAGGAAGGGATGATGTTCGTTGGCGACAAGGGAAAGATCCTCGGCGGCTTCCGCAACGAAGACCCGGTCCTCCTTCCCGAAAGCAGGATGAAGAGCT
>DASVOT010000032.1:0-1662 GCA_036383235.1 Chryseosolibacter sp. | reverse complement strand
CCTTCTGATTGCCCATTCTAGGATCGTTGGTTTGATAGGAACGGTTGTCATAAAAATCAAATTTAGGGCTTTTTGAAGATAAAAAAGGCTTTTGGCGATCACAAATGCCATGCACCGTCAATACCGCGCTTTTAAAAACTAAATGCCAACAATACTTATATCCCCAAATAACGCGATCGCCAGAGACAACTTCCGACAATATGAAAATGATTCAAAAAATCAGACTCGAGTCTATCTGGCAGGCAGCCCGTCAAATACTTGTTATTTAATCCGGCTGGAATCCTCGCATCACGTGTCATGGAACGGAGTCATGTAATGCAGCTTTTTCACTGAAGGTGTCATATTTAAAACAGCCTCCTGGCGCTTTTTGAACGGTAGCACTATCCCTGTTAATCAGTCCCGGCGCCGGATTCCACGCCCCAGAATATGGCGATGGCCGGCGAGCCCTTCCATGCTAACCGGAGAATGAGCAGACCAGGCGAAAAGGCAGTCGCTCTGCCGCCAGGGTTAATCGCTTAATATGACTAAATTCACCATCCATAAACCTTGCATATATGATCGTCCCGTTCCTCAAGCCAATTCTCAGGCGGCAGCATTTGATATTGGCCCTCCTCCTCCTTGCATCCCATTCTCTCTCTGCCCAGTTAAATCCCACGGGCGTATTCGAACACCACCAGGATGTCGGCAATCCCGAGTTAAAAGGCTCCGTGGTGTATGACCCGGTAAACCAAACCTATACGATGTCGGGAGCGGGTGCCAACATCTGGGCCACAGCCGACCAGTTTCACTTTCTCTGGAAGAAAATAAAGGGGGATTTCATCATCAGGGCCACGATCAGATTTGTCGGTAGTGGAACAGTGGCGCACCGGAAAATCGGCATCATGGCGAGGGATCGGTTAACCACTGATTCACGCTACGCCGACGCCTGCGTCCATGGCGATGACCTCACTTCCCTCCAGTTCCGCCCGCAAGACGGTGATTCTACCGGACAGGTTTCCGTGTCGGTGTTTCATCCGACTGAAATAGAATTTGAACGTTCCGGCAATGCGTTCACTTTTTCAGCCGCCACTTTCGGCGAGAACTATAAATCGGTCACGAAGGAAATGCAGCTCGCGGACGAGGTATACGCCGGACTCTTTATCTGCTCGCATGCCAGCGATGTGGTCGAGAAAGCGGTGTTCAGCAACGTGCGGATTATCATTCCGGCGGCAAAAGACTTCAGACCTTACCGCGATTATATCGGGAGCAATCTCGAAGTGATGGATGTTCAAACCGGACTCCGGAAAGTTCTGCACAGCGCGCCTAATTCACTTCAGGCGCCAAACTGGACGCCCGACAACAAATACCTCATCTACAGCGAGGAGGGCCTGTTGTACAAATATTCACTCAGCGACGGAAAGATCGCCGTGTTAAATACAGGGTTCGCCAACCAGAACAACAACGACCATGTGTTGTCGTTCGACGGAAAGATGCTGGCCATCAGCAACCACGTTGGAGCCAACAGGATATCCACCGGATTCATCCTGCCCGTCGCTGGCTCTGACAAGCCCGAAAAGATCACAGAAGAAGGCAAGGGACATTCGTATCTGCACGGCTGGTCACCCGATGGAAAGGCCGTCATTTTCACCGGCCAGCGAAACAATCAATTCGACATCTGGACGG
>DASVOT010000031.1:0-2510 GCA_036383235.1 Chryseosolibacter sp. | reverse complement strand
AAAAAAAAGCAGAAGGAGATCAAGGCCAAGACCCAGAAGGTCGTGATCAAGGAGATCAGGTTTGGGCCGAATACCGAGGAGCACGATTTCAATTTCAAGGTGAAGCATGCGTCCGGGTTCCTGAAGGAAGGCTACAAGGTTAAATCGACGGTCACCTTTTTCGGAAGGTCGATCGTGTACAAGGAAAGGGGAGAGATACTCCTTTTGAAGTTCGCGCAGGCACTGGAAGACGTGGGGAAAGTGGAAGCGCTGCCCCGCCTTGAGGGAAAGAGAATGAGCATGCTCATTATGCCTAAAGTGGGAAAGAAGTAATTGACATAATATCCATACAATGCCTAAATTAAAGACGAAGTCCGGTGCCAAGAAGCGATTCAAGGTCACTGGTACAGGAAAAATAAAGCACAAGCACGCTTTTAAAAATCATATCCTGACGAAGAAAGAGACCAAGCAAAAGAGGAGACTCGGCCACAAGGCTCTGGTGAAAAAGTCGGATCTGAGCAATGTAAAGGCAATGCTTGTTCTTTAATTGGTTTCATGTTTAACCCGGTTTTTGGCTCCCAAGTGCCGCTTGACGGCCGCCAACGATCAAAAAATGTAAGAAAATGCCTAGATCAGTAAACAACGTAGCCTCCAGGGCTAAACGCAAAAGAATCATGAAGCTGGCCAGAGGTTTCTTTGGCCGCAAGAAGAATGTGTGGACGGTAGCGAAGAATGCTATCGAAAAAGGATTGGTTTACGCCTATCGCGACCGCAAGCAGAAGAAGAGAGAGTTCAGGGGAGTGTGGATCCAGAGAATCAACGCAGGCGTGAGAGCGCATGGCCTGTCGTACTCCGAATTCATGGGCAAATTGAAAAAGTCAGGTATCGACTTGAATCGCAAGGTGTTAGCTGACCTTGCCATGAATCATCCGGATGCGTTCAAAGCAGTGGTTGAGAAGGTGAAATAATCGGAGGATTGTCAATATTTCTTGAAAAAGGGCGCCCGGCGCCCTTTTGTTTTTTGGCCGATTTTCAATTAAATTCGATAGTATTTTTTTGACGTCAACCTGAGTAGAAACATTTTTTTAACTATTGAAGCGTTTAATCGTTGTTTTGCTCTTCAAATGGTTAACTTTCAGGTTCCTAAAAGCCGGTTATGTTGAAACAACCCCTTGAGCTCGGGGAACTAGAGGCGCCTGTACCTGAACGACCGATTGACTTTGAACTTCGGGAAGGAAATCCATTTCCCGGACTCCGGCCATTTACCATCGACGAGTGCCACCTTTTCTTTGGACGGGAAGGCCAGGCGGATGAGATTCTCGTCAAGCTCTCCGAAAACCGCTTTGTCACGGTCATGGGTTATTCCGGCAGCGGTAAATCCTCGTTGATGTATTGCGGGCTTGTTCCCGTCCTGTATGGAGGATTTATGACCCAAACCGGGCCCAACTGGAATGCCGTGATGGGAAGACCCGGCACATCGCCCATCAACAACCTGGCATCATCCGTCGTAGACAACCTTGTCGCCAGTGGTCGGATCGGCGAATCCGACCGTGAAATCCAGAAGGCCATCATCGACTCCGTTCTCCGCAGCGGGCCGCAAGGCCTCGTCGAGGTCTCCCGGTACCTGCAGAATCATCACGGAGAAAATATATTCTTCCTCATCGACCAGTTTGAGGAGCTGCTTCGCTTTCGCGATAAAACTGACATCGAAGGCGCCGACGATGAAGCGCAATTGTATGTAAACCTGATTCTGAGTTCGGTCAACCAGACGGCCGTCCCGGTTTACGTGGCGCTGACAATGCGCTCGGACTTCATCGGCAATTGCTCCGTTTTTCCGCATCTCACCGAGTTCATCAACCGCAGCAACTACCTGGTGCCGCAGATGACTCGGGAGCAGAAGAAAATGGTGATCGAAGGGCCTGTGTCGGTCGCCGGCGGAAGGATATCTCCCCGCCTTGTGAAGAGGCTTCTTTCCGACATGGGAAATGACCAGGACCAGCTTCCGATCCTGCAGCATGCTCTTATGCGCACGTGGGATAACTGGGTGGCCAACCGGGAGGGAGATGAGCCGCTTGACTTGCGCCACTACCAGGCTGTGGGCAGGATCCAGGAGGCCTTGTCGCTGCATGCGAACGAGGCGTATGATGAGCTGACCAGCCGCGAGAAAGAGATCGCGGAAATTCTCTTTAAGACCGTCACGGAGAAAAACCATGACAACAAGGGCATGCGCCGTCCCGGCAGGCTGGGACTGGTCGCGCAGCTGGCAGAGGCGGAAGAGGACGACGTGATCTACGTCGTGGAACACTTCAGGAAGCCGGGCCGATCGCTTCTAATGCCTGGCGCGAGTGTGCCGCTGACGGCAGACTCGATGATCGAGCTTTCACACGAGAGTTTGATGCGCATATGGGAAAGGCTGAACACCTGGGTGGAAGAGGAATTCGAATCCGCCCAGATGTATAAAAGGCTTTCCGATGCCGCCGCCATGTACCAGATCGGAAAGACAGGGTTGTGGAGACCGCCGGACCTGCAAC
>DASVOT010000030.1:0-4631 GCA_036383235.1 Chryseosolibacter sp. | reverse complement strand
CTTTTGTTCCGGTACCGGGGATTCAAAGGCGTGCGGGCCGGGAGAACCTCCAGTTCCATTCCCTTCCTCAACTGCGCCCTGAGGCTGTCGGTATGTTGCTGCCAGTCCCTGACAGAATTCATCCGTTTTGCCAGCGCCTCTAGTTTGGCAGCGCCCTGTTCTTCGGTGTAATAATCTCCCTGGCAGAGATCGCTCTGCTGCGCCTGGCAAAAGGCCGAAGCGAAAAGCAAGGCGACAGGAATAAGACATCTGCTTGTGCGGTTCATCATATGCGTATGGTTTACTTTTTCGATTACCAGTTCTCCGCCGGTCAACGGCCGTCACCCCACCTTCTTTCCCATTCGTTCACTCGAAAAATAATTTACATAAACGGTGGCAACTTGAAGGCCTGCCTGTTTCGGGTAATCGGAATTTATTGATATATTATTTGAAAATTCCGGGGGCAATTACACTAAAGTAGCGAATCGCCTCCTCCGCGCCAAGCGATCGGCGGATTGTTTGGCAACCATGTGAAATGATTTAGGGGGATTTGGCAAACATGAATATCAACCGAAAACAGGCTTTGAACCGATTGACGCTGGCAACGGCAGCCCTTGCGCTTCCGGATTTTTCTTTTTCGAAAGATCAGAGGAACCGAACCGTTGGCGCTTCGCCCGTTCAGCAGGAGGATAAAGGGGCGCACTGGCGGAAGTCCGCGCTCATCATCGTCGATATGCAGAACGATTTTGTGCGGGAAGGTGCGCCGCTCGAAGTACCGGACGCCCGCAAGACGATCGCAGCGAACCAGGCATTGATTATGGCGTTCAGAAAACGGAACCTTCCCGTGATCTTCACCAAATTCCTCTCCCATCCTCACTATTACCTTTTGTGGGACTGGTCGCCGCAATGCGCGCCTCCAACAAAATGTTGCTGGAAAGGGCATGAGCGATCGTACGCCGATCGTACAGGGCGGCGACAATGCACCGACATCATAGACGAGCTGCAGCCTGCGCCTGACGATATCGTGATCGAGAAATACGGTTATGGTGCTTTCCATGATACGTCGCTGGACAAGGGGATCCGTTCCTTTGGTCTCAACTCCGTCGTCATCACCGGCACCGTCACGCAGATCTGCGTGGAGGAGACGGCGCGCGAAGCTTTTCACCATGGCTTCCGCGCGACAGTCGTGGAGGACGCGGTGTCCTCATTTGCTCCTGACCTGCATGCCGCGGCGCTGAAGAATTTCGCGATGAAGTTCGGGTGGGTATCGAAAAGCCAGCCCATTCTGGCGGAGCTTGCCTAAACCATCGATCTTTATTTCAAAACCCCGACGCATGATACCTTTTAGATTTTTACATCAGACACCGGTGATGGTATGGATGTTTTTCATTCCCGCCTTCTGCTATGGCCAGGCAGACGGGAACCTGCGGCTCCTCGACTGGAAACCGAAGAGCCAGCTTGTCGTGAAGGAGACGGCCATCCTGAAGCCCCGGTTTCCCGTCATCGATATTCACAATCACCTGGGAAAGCTTGAGAATACGGAGAAGTACCTGGAGGAAATGGACAAGGCTGGGGTGAGAATGTGCGTGAGCCTGGACGGGCGCTCGGAAAAGGATTTCTATAAAGAGCATCTGAAAGTCTCGCAGAAAGTTTCGCCCGATCGTTTCCTGGTTTTCTTCCGGCCGGATTTCAACCGCATCGACGAACCGGATTTCGGAAACAGCGAGGCGAGAAAACTGGAGCAGGCCTTTCGAATGGGCGCAAGGGGATTGAAGGTCTCGAAAGTCCTGGGCCTCACCGTCAAAGACAAAACCGGAAAGGTGGTGCCGGTCGACGATCCGCGGATTGATCCCATCTGGGAGAAATGCGGAGCGCTGGGCATCCCGGTCGTCATCCACGTTTCAGATCCTGTTGCCTTTCACACGCCCGTTGACCGTTTCAACGAAAGGTACGACGAGCTGGGCGCGCACCCCGAGTGGTCGTACTACGGCGATAAATATCCATACTCGAAGGAAGATATTCTCGCGCAGCTGTATCGCGTCATTGAAAGGCATCCGGAAACGATCTTCGTTTCGACGCACATGGGAAACCTGGCGGAGGATCTCGGCCGCGTGTCGATGTGGCTTGAAAAATATCCCAACATGTATGTCGACATCGATGCCCGCATCAGCGAGCTGGGACGCCAACCGTACACGGCCCGGAAGTTCATGATCAAATACCAGGACCGCGTGTTGTTCGGAACCGACACGGAACCCAATGCCGAAGCATACCGGACGTATTATCGCTTCCTTGAAACAGATGACGAATATTTTGATCCCGCGCCGAGTCACCACCGGCAGGGCAGGTGGATGATCTATGGCCTCTACCTTCCGGACGAAGTACTGGAAAAGATCTATAACAAAAATGCGTTGAAGATCCTCGCGATGAGGAAGACAGCAAACTGAGCCGCAATCTCAAAAACCCGGAATATGAAAAGTCACGACAGGAGAACGTTTTTAAAATTGTCCACCGCGGCGGTGGGCGGCGCAGCCCTGGCGGGGGTGAGCGGTCCCGCGACTGCGAAATCGAGTATGTCCCAGGATGTCAAGCCCATCCGGTTGGGATTTATCGGGGTAGGAGGAAGAGGTTCCTATCACCTTGACGTGAGCCTGGGTATTGAGGGCATCGAGGTGCCGGCGGTGTGCGACATAAAGCCGGACCGCCTGTACCGGGCGAAGCGATGGGTGGAGGAATCCGGGCGACCAACGCCACGGCTGTACGGCGATACGCCAACCGATTTCATGAGGCTTTGCGAGAAGGAAGACCTCGACGCCGTCATCATCTGCACGCCCTGGGAGTGGCATACGCCCATGTGTCTCTCGGCGATGAATCATGGGAAGCACGCCGTATCGGAAGTGCCGATCGCCATCACGCTCGACGAGGCCTGGTCGCTCGTGGAGACGTGGGAGAAAACCGGCAAGTGGGCCACGATCGGACTGGAAGGCTTCGGCGAGCTGGCCGTGCTGAACATGATCCGGAAAGGAATTCTGGGTGACATCCTCCATGCCGAAACCGGCTACGTCCACGACCTGAGGATGGTGAAGTTCAATCCCGAGGAGGAACCCTGGCGGCTGCAGCACGCCATCAAACGCAATGGGAATTTGTATCCGGACCATCCCATGAACAAGATGCTTCCGGCGCTGGATATCAACCATGGGGACCGCATGGATTTCCTGGTGTCGATGAGCACAAAATCCGTGATGCTGAACGCGTATGCTGCCCTGAACTACGGACCGGACTCCCAATACGCGAAAATGAAAATGGCGCTGGGCGATTACAACGCCACGCTTATACGCACTGTAAACGGGAAGATGATCACCCTCAACCACGACACCCATACGCCGCATCCGCGCGAAAGCTATCGCGTGCAGGGAACGAAGGGCGTCTACCTCGCCGACGGCACCAGTAAAAAGATCTACATCGAAGGCATGAGCCCGGAAGAGCATCAGTGGGAGCCTGCCGACAAATACCTGGAAGAATATGCGCATCCGCTCATCCGGAATTACAATCCGCCTCCGCGCAAAGGCGAAGCGACACGCGGACACGGTTCGCATGATACCCAAACCCCCATTACATGGACCAGGCTGGTCTCGGCGCTTCGCGAAAACAGGATGCCGGATTGGGATGTGTACGATTCCGTGAGCAGCGCGGCGATTTCCCCACTTACGGAAGCGTCCGTTGCCAATAAAAGCAAGCCTGTGGATTGCCCGGACTTTACGAAGGGGAAATGGAAAATGAGGCAGCCGCTTTTCGTATGAGGATTGTTTCTGACCGCGTCGCGATGTATTCCTGTAGCCGGATGGTACCGAATGTAAGAAAGGTTTTTCCCTGTTTTGCGGCGTGGACGCTGGTTATGGTTTGCATCGCAGGCTGCCGGCAGGCGGAGATACCCGTCGATTACAGCACCTTGTTCGGCCTGGTGCCACCCGACAGCAGCGGAATAGATTTCGTCAACCGCATTTCTCCGGACGACACCGTGAACATTCTTACGTACGAATACCTTTACAACGGCGCCGGTGTTGGCGTCGCGGATTTTAACGGCGATGGATTTCAGGACATATTTCTCGCCGGGAGCCAGGTGCCGCACAAGCTTTACCTCAACAACGGAAAACAAGCCGATGGCCGCACCGGGTTTTCTTTCCGGGATGTCACCGAAGACTCCGGCATCACAAGAGATGGCAACTGGGCGTTCGGCGTTTCAGTGGTGGACATCAACCAGGACGGATGGCCGGACGTCTATGTCTGCATGGGTGGCCCGGGAAACACAAACACATTCCCCAACCGGTTGTTCGTTCACCAGGGACTGGACGCCTCCGGTCGGCCGCGCTTCCGGGAGATGGCAAATGAATACGGCCTTGCCGACAAGGGCCAGTCGATACAGGGACTTTTCTTCGACTACGACCGCGATGGCGACCTGGACCTGTATCTCCTGACCGGCGGTGGTTTTGAGCGGTCGCCGAACAACCCGAGCCCCGTGGTCAGGAATGGCACGGCCGTCAACACTGACCGTCTATACCGTTGTGAGTTTGACGGACCATCGGGTCACCCGGTATATACCGACGTCTCGAAAGAAGCCGGCATCCAGCAGGAGGGTTATGGGCTGGGCGTTTCGC
>DASVOT010000029.1:0-2835 GCA_036383235.1 Chryseosolibacter sp. | reverse complement strand
AAATAAAGGATTTCCCGGCCCCGAACGTATAGTATTTGATATCCCAGCTGCCCGTGCTGATATAGTCACTTGAAAGCACCTTCTTCCCTGTCGGGTCGGTGAGGATCAGCTGGCGGGGATCGTATTGCGCGATGAGATAGGACTTATCAGACCTTTCGGAAATCAGGCGGAATTGCGATCCGACCGATGCGCGTAATAAAGTCTCGCGGCTTTGAATTTTTCCTTCCGTATTAAACCTGATCCTGTAGCCATCGCGGCTGACGATCACAAAATAACTCTGCGCAATATCCGGCCCCATTTCCAGGAAATAGTCTCCCAACGGGGTCGCCTGCAAGTCCAGAGGAAAACCTTTCAACATTTCACCCCTGCGGTTGTAAAGGTTCACGAACCCGTCCTTGCGGATCGAGAGGATGAAATCCTTTCCCTTTATCCGGTGATGCATGGGGGCCGTGAGCAGCGGGGCGCCCGCGTTACGCGGCATCCAACCTTCCAGGTTAGTCCCTGATTTGTCGAACATCCAGAGCTTTCCGTCGCGCTCGCAGACCAGGAACCGGTATTTCTTGCTTCGGTCATAATCCACTACGGAAAGGTATTCGATATTCTTCCCCTTCAGATACAAAGGAAAGGGGGCAACATAATTGCCGAGCCGATCGATGATATGAATGGCATCATGAGTAGAAAAAATATACTGCAGTTTTCCGTTGTTAAAGAAATCGATCTGTTGAATATCACTGGTGATCGGATCCCCGACAGGCACTTTCCACAGCACTTTTCCGTCCATGGATAAGAGGCTGATGTCATTGAGCGAATCCTGGATGAGTATTTCATTTTCACGGCTGATGTGGCTTTTCACCGCATAGAGTTTTTGGATCGGCTGCTCAAAATGGACAACATTCCTTCGCGAAGCAGACGCCAGCATCACATCTTGCTTGCCCCTGCTCTGGCCGATGGTGACGTTTGTGTAAAACGTATTATTGAGATTGCTGAACTGAAATGCCGCCATCTGGACCGATTGCAGCAAAGGCAGGTTGTCTCTGACAAACTGCTTCCAGCGCGGGTACAGGTCGGCCATCAGCACATTCCATATTCGGGGTGTGTTGATGAACAGACTCATGTTCGATTCCAGCAGGGTCGATTCCAGGAACTGATTTTTCGAGACGGATTTTCCCCACAGATCTTCGCGCTCGATGTCCTCCAGTAAATACTTGAGCTCTTCCAGGTTGTCGCCCATGAAGATGATGTTGCCATACGAAGTGTAGTAGGTCTGTTCAAAGCCCTGAACGAGCGGCCAGAGCAGTTTTTCGGGGAACCGTGGCTCGGGTATTTCGCGGATCTGGTAATGTGAAAACCGCTCATGAAAAACGGTGTCCGTGCTTAGTTTTTCTGAAATCGCATCCAGGTGTTTGATCCACACGTCCGGCGACTTGGTCTCGATCATAAGAACGCGTGACAAGCGCTGACTTTCCACTGCTTCCAGCACGCACACGCCCAACTCGTTGCCGATCTCCTTGTACAGGTCTTTCCAGTCGAACTGAAGGGTGCTCGCCAGTTGCTCGAGTGATCGGCGGTACTGGGGTTTATGGGATGCCCTGAAACGGTCAAGATCGGAAGCGAACTCAAGACCGTTGTCGATACCGAAGCTTGTAAACATCACCGCGCGGTTTGGTACATAGTTCTTCAAGCCGAAAGAAACCGGCGACTGATGCCTGAATACGGAGAACAGGTAATCCGACCGCGCAGTGCTATCCAGGCTGAATCCATTCAGGACAAAGTTGTTGTCAATCGACTTAAGGTCCAGCAGTGAACATTTGCCAAGGGCAAACGATTTTTCCTTTTCCGGAACAAAGACAGACAGCCAGTCGGAAAAATTGCGCAGCTGGATGTACAGGTTCCCCGCATCCCCGGAGATGCGCGGGAGTTTGCGCACTTCGGGGTTGACTTTGGAGAAGTTGGGCTTACCCTTATAGGTGCGGATCACATCTTCAATGAGAAAGGGTGTAAAGCTCCCCACCCACACGTCGCCGATCACGATCCATGAAAAGGTATGCTGCCGCAAGCCAAGCTCGTGGATGGTTACCTTATTGAGCTCTCGTTGCGAATACCGGTATCCTTTAAATCTTGAAAGGTCCATCGCCGCCTGAATGATCTTATCGGCGTCCGGAAGGTAATAGACCAGGTCGAAATCATCTTTTCGGGTGACATGGGCCGATACCAGCAGCCCCGGCTCGCTGCTCATGATGGAGTTCAATTTCGCCCTCAGGGAATCGAGCGGTTTGGAGTAGTAAGACGCCCGTTCAACGATACTCCAGAGCGCACTCTTCTCTATTTCCTGAATGCAGGACTGGCAGACATCCTGTTCATAGACGAAGACGGTTTCGGCAGGCACGAGGTCCCAGGGCCTGGTAGGGTTCTTTCCGAAGAACCGGTCGTAGAGGTAGTAGCCTCCTGCGATGAGGATCACGAGACCAAGCGTAAGGAGTAAGGGGGTGCGTTTCAATTCGTTTTTCCGCGGATTTTTGCAAGATACGCAGGGATCCGTCCACTGTCAACGACCGCCGCGCCGCTTGAACTCTGGCGGCACGTCAGCGATTGCTGCTGGCCGGTTCACGTTTCAAAAGAAATGTTTGGCTGATTTTACAACGCAGGGGCTGGAGTGCGTGCATAGCGATTGGCTGTTGGCCGTTGGTTATTGGTTGTTGGCCGTTGGTTGTTGGCACGTGCACATTTAAAGGCTTGTAGTCTTCAAGGCGGAAGCCATTCATTTCTTCGTACCCCTTTGTGTCTTTGTGTCTTGGTGGCAAAACACTTCTCGTGTATTTGTGGCAGAAGATTTTT
>DASVOT010000028.1:0-15177 GCA_036383235.1 Chryseosolibacter sp. | reverse complement strand
CCGCCGCGGCATCTTCTTCCGTGACAACGGTTTCATCGGCGGCGACGGGCGGATCGTTTACCGCCAACACCGTAATCAGTATCCTGCCGTAGTTGGAATCCGACGTGCCATCGTTGCCAGCGAAGGTTACAGTATCCCGGCCGTTGTATCCCCCTGCCGGCGTGTAGGTAATACTTGTTCCGTTGATGCTGAGCGCGCCGTGTTTGGGCATCGCGATGATCGTATGCGTGATGGGGTCAGCGTCTGCGTCCGTGACAAGGGGCGCCAGGTCGACGTCGACGGGTGTATCCTCATTTGTGACGACCGTCTTGTTGATCGCCACCGGCGCGGCGCCGACGGAGTTGACCACGATCGAAACCGTCGCCAGCGGAGAGCTCAGGTCGCCGTCGCTGGCTGTAAACCTGAAACTGTCAGAGCCAACATATCCGGCCGCGGGCGTGTACGTCGCCACATCGGCGTTCACGGTCACCGCTCCGTGCGCAGCCTGAATCGCGATCGAATAGGTCAGGGGGCTGCCTTCCACGTCCGACCCTGTCAGCGTAACATCCTTTGATGTGTTTTTAAATGTGGATACGCTCTGACCATTTGCCACCGGAGCATCATTGACCGGCGAGACGGTGATGTCGACCGTCGCCTGGCCCGAAGCAAGAGACCCGTCGCTGGCTTCAAACCGGAAAAGATCCGCGCCGTTGTAATTGGCCGCCGGTGTGTAGGTCACCGTAGCACCCGACACATTCAGCGTTCCATTTGCAGGCACCTGAGTAATGGAGTAAGTTAAATTGTCTCCGTTGTCATCCGTCGCCGTGAGAACGATCTCCAGGGGGGTATCCTCGGCAGTCGTCACGCTCTTGTCAGATGCAACCGGCGGGACGTTGGCGCCGGGTGTCAGGTTGAGTGAGACAGTAGCCTCGGTGGAGTTGACCGTTCCGTCATTGACAATAAATTTGAACGTGTCATTTCCCGTAAACCCGGCATCCGGCGTATACGTCACAGCGGGCGCCGTACCGGTAACCGTACCGTTAGAGGGCAGAGCCGTTAGGGTGAAGGTCAGGGCATCGCCATCGACATCCGACCCGGCAAGTGTGATGGCTTTGGGAGTGTTCAGATCGAACGGCACGTTCTGACTGAAGGCCAGGGGCGCATCGTTGACCGGCGTGACAGTGATGCTGACGATGGCATCCGGAGAATCCTGCGTGCCGTCATTGGCATGAAACGTAAAGCTGTCGGCGCCGGAAAAATTAAGCGCCGGCGTGTATAAAAGATTAGGTGGCGCGCCGGAAAGTGTTCCCTGCGCCGGGCCGGAGCTGACCACGTAGGTAAGGGGATCCGAGTCAGGGTCACTGCCCGTCAGTACGACTGGCAGCGGCGTGTCTTCCGCCGTGTTGAGATTTTGGGCGTCAGCGAGGGGCGCGTCGTCGCCGACGGAACTAACCGTGATGGTGACAGTCGCCGTATTAGAATTTGCGAGGCCGTCGTTCACGCTGAATGTGAACGTATCCTGCCCGAAATAATTCGCATCCGGTGTATAGGTAAGATCCGGGAGGGTGCCGCTCAGCGCGCCATTTGCCGGGGGCGTAACGATCGTAAAAGTGAGCGGATCGCTGTCCGCATCGAATGCAGTCAATGTTGTTTGCACGGGAGTGTCTTCCAGCGTCGTGACGCTGAGGTCGTTGGCAGCGGGGATATCGTTGACGTTTGCGACATCAATGGTGACGGTTCCGGGAGAAGCGGAAGTGAAAATGCCATCGTTTACTTCGAAGGTAAAGCTGTCGGGACCTGCGTAATCGGCAACCGGTGTGTAGGTCACATTGGGCGGGCTTCCACTCAGGGTTCCGTTTGCCGGCGGGGTAACGATGGTGTAGCTTAGCGGGTCGTTCTCCGGATCGGTGCCGGTCAGGGTAATTTGCTTTGCGGTTTCCTCCGTCGCGTTCACCGTTTGGTCAAGCGCAACCGGTGGTGTGTTGGGGGCCACTACGGTAACGGAGGTGCTGCTGGAGTTATCGTCATTGGCGCCGCACGGCACGGTAAACTCATCCTTCTGCGCGATGGCGACAATTTTGTCATAGGCGAGCAGTGGGTTGGCCAGGTTGACGGTCCAGACGTTTGCCACCGTGTAAACACCTTGTTCCTCTCTCGGCACGGCACCCCACGCGGGCGGACTGCCATCAGGGGCGGTATTGCTATAGACCTGGAGCCGGATGAAGATATCGCTCTCGACCGTCGATCCGGTCACGGTGTTCTGGCCGGCGCGTATGGGTTCGTCGATAATCGGTGCGCTTACTTTGTCCTTCTCGAAGCCCGCGCAGGTTTCGCACAGGTCAGCAATCGGCGTCGGACACTGGTTATTCACAAGGTCTTCAAATGCGCACGGGATGCACGAGCTATAAGCGGGATCGTTGTTATCGACTCCGCCGACATCGGCGATGCTTCCGCTCATGGCACAAGTAGCCGATACGTTGGTAACCGCCACATAGCGCAAGCCGGAGTTGACACTGATCCCGAAAGCAGCGGCGATCTCGGCAAACGGAACATAAAAGTCGTAAAAGTAGTCAGGGTCGCCGCAACTCACTTCGTCGGCGATGGAAATCTGGAAATGCGAATCGATGTCATAAAATAACAGCGGCGACGGGCAGGCATCCGTTCCATCGATGTTATACACCATGACCCCGGAGTTGTTTCTCTTGATCAGCGTGATGTCGATCTCGAAGCCGGGATTGTCGGGGGCGGCGTTGGGATCATTGGCTCCGATAAGGCCATCGGTATCCAGCAGAATCGTCCAGGCTTCCACGCTCGGGTTGTCATCTCCGACCCTGAACCGGAAGATCAGGTTATCGCTCGCATCGCGAACGGCATATACAGAATATCCTTTGTTGTCGGGGATGAGGTCGGTGATGCCGCAGACCGCTCCGATGTTGTCGCCGGTGGTGTCGCCCCCGAGCTTGGGAATTCCGAACATCCGAAGCTCGAATTCGTCGACATTATAGCCGTCATTTGAAAAGCCCGAGGCCGTTTTTGAGACAAATCCGTCAGCATTTGGATCGAGGATGGCCGTAGAGGCAGGCCGGATAATTTTTCCACGCTGGGCGCTGGCCATGGAAAAGACCATCGTCATTGCTAATGCGAGTAGCAGGGTGTAAGGCATGCAGCGGGGTTTCACCATCGCGAAAATAGGATAATTCCAGTGTCTTTTCGATAAGCGGGGATTTTTTTAGCCATACATGGACTTTCGGGCGGCAAAGTAACTTCACAAGATAAAAGAAATATTGCTTCCAATAAATTTTGACACCCGGTTTTGCAATCCGTGCTGCGCGCTCCCGCGCGTTACGGGCAGGCACCCGCGGGAGGTATTATGCGGTTCTGATGGCGGAAGACGGGCGGGCCGATGCTGACGGGATTTTTTTTACGGGGCAATTATTCTTTGCAGGAGCTTATCCCATGTGTCATAGAACGAGACAAGGACATGTTCCTGAGGTTCTCATCAGATACGCCCGCTCCTTTATATATTGCCCTAAGCAGAATAGCGGTCCGTATCGCCAATCGAAATGAGCTTCGCATTGTCAGCCCAAGAGGGTCGAAGGGGGTAAGGATCACGCAAAGATCGCGGAGCACGCAGAGGGTTTTTCGCAAGGCGTTGGCAGCGGGTAACTCATGAATCTGAGATGCACCCGATTACATTGATAACGGCAGGCAAAAAAAGAGCAGTGGAATACGCGAAAAAACAGGCTTTACCATGAAGTCAATGCTATTGATCCCGGTTTTCTTTGTTTCATTAACCTTGAATGCGCAACGGGTCACTAATGATGACATCGCTTTTAAGGCAAAGCTGTTGACTGTATTTCGCCTGGGTATTGCGTCACAGGAAACAATTATTCGTGACTTGAATGCGCAAGAGCTGAAGTTTTTGACAGCCGACACCGCAAGAATTGTAATTATGAAAGTCACTTTTGGCCAACACAATTTTCACGGCGAGACCTCCTCCACCGCAGCATTAGGTCAGTGCTTCTACTATGTTGGCTACAACCGGGAATTGTATAAATTTTACCGGCTTGGCGGATTCGATTCGTCTGACGCCCATGAGTTTTTTGCCGATTTGAAAGCGAACGAGTTTATTGCGCTTACGTCGGATGAAAGAATCATCAGCGAAATTGATCTGACTTGCTTGGCCAGAAATTCAAAGCGAGCAAACTCCCGCCGAAGCAAACGAAGACCATGTGATGTCAATTGTTCCTCGACCCTTTCAACTTACATGCAAGTACATTGATCCAAGCCTTTTTAATCGTTTATAGCTAGGAAATCGATGCATGCCTGATTTACTGCAAGCTTCAGACATAAATGAAAAAGAAGCGAAAGGGTGTCCCGTTTGGACTGAAGGCGACGTTCCAGTTGGATTTCCAAAAAAGCTCGAGAAGCAGTCCTCGTATCATTACAAAGGGACTTAGCGTGAATCTTCAGAATTCCGTGCTTCTATTTATCTGCCAGCCCGCGAGAGGGTGCGGCCACCGCATCTTCGCACGAAAACATTGCGAAATTTATTCCCGTTTCTCCCTGATTTTGTTATTTTTATTCTATGAAAGGCCCCTTCCTCTCCCTCCTGATCCTCGTGTTTTCCCTCGCAGCCTCCGGCCAGGTGCGGCCGGACTCGCTGCAACAGAAAGTCGCCAACGCTATCGACAAGGTCAACTTCGACTCCCTGCAACAAACTCTCACCGAGCTCCCGGACTCCCTCCTGCCCGCGTACAATAAGATAGATTCCATACGCACGGCGTTCAATCAGAGAGCGGACAGCATTCAAACGGAATACCGGCATGCACTTGCAAGCATTGACGCGCAAACGAGCAGGCTGAAGAACCGCGTCGACAGCCTCTCACACCTGAACGTGTCCACCTCAAAATACACCAAAGGACTCGACAGCCTCAACAGCCTGCGCCAAAGGACCGTGGAAAAATTTACCTCCCGGCTAAACGACCTTAAAGCCCGCACCACCGGCAAGCTCAACGCCCTCGACCTCCCCGATGAATACAAGGAACCCCTTCGCGCACTCACAAGCAGGATCGACGGCCTTGACCTCAGCACCGGCAACATCAGCATCCCCCAATTGAATATCCCCGGCTTCTCCATTCCCGGAATGGAGCGCATCGGTGATGTAACGTCCGCGGCAAAGGGAATCGGCGCCATCGCCCAGCCCGGCAACCTTCCATCGTTGAATACCCCTGCCGGCGATCTCGGCAACGTCGCCAAACAAGCGGGCGCCTATCAGCAGGATATCAAAAACCTCGCGCAGGGAAATGTCGGCGACGTTGAAAAAATTCCGGCAGCCATCGAATCGCAGGCTTCGAAGATCGATGGCGTGGACGAGCTGCAGAAACAGTCAGGCGTCGTTGATCAGTACAAAACCCAGCTCGACGCGCTGAAAGACCCGGAAGCCGCGAAGGAAAAAGCCGTGGAGATGGCGAAGAAGGCCGCCGTCGATCACTTTGCGGGAAAGCAGGAACAGCTGAAGGCTGCGATGGAAAAGATCTCCAAATACAAGCAGAAATATTCCTCCGTATCCAGCATCAAGGACCTGCCGAAGCGCCCTCCTAATCCCATGAAAGGAAAACCCTTCGTGACGCGCCTCATTCCCGGCCTGTATCTCCAATACCAGCGCAAGAACCTTTACCTCGCCGACTTCAATCCCTACATCGGCTACAGGATCTCGGGACGGCTCAGCTCCGGTCTCGGCTGGAACCACCGGTACGCATACGACAAGAAGACCAAGCAATTCAATTCGCGGTCCGTGATCTTCGGGCCACGCGCGTACGTCGACTTCAGGCTTGGCAAAGGATTCATCGCCCACGTCGAAGGCGAGTCGATGAACACGTTCGTCCCATCCACGCTCATCGGGAACCCCGACACAGGGCAGCGCGAATGGGTGTGGAGTTTCATGACGGGTATCAAAAAAGAATACCGCATCTACAAAAACCTCAAGGGAACGGCCCTCATCCAGTACAACCTCTTTAACCGTTATTACAAGGCGCCGTATGTGGACAGGTTGAATTCACGAATAGGATTCGAGTACGTGATCAAAAGCAAAAAGCGCTCGCCTGCTCCCCGCGGCGGAAAAACCTGACCACATTTACGGATTGAGTGCATTCTGCGAAGGGGGAAGATTACAAATCCAGGCACATTAATCGCCGGGCTTCCGGCCCAGCTGGAACATCCGCGTAATATTGAATCCGAAATTGATTCCTCCTTTAAAAAATCTCCCTTCGCTTTCGTTGATGAACGTGCGTTCGATCATACCCTGCGTGTTGGAAAAGATAAACTGGAACACGTGTCCTCCCGTCTCAAGATCGAACCCTATGCCGATGCAATTGTGGTACGGAGAAAAGGCAAGCGGGTTTATTCTTGCGAAGTACTCCACGTTGAGCGACAAACTGGGAGTTAATTTACACCGCCCGCCGATTCCCAAAAAGAACTGGTTATTCTTCAGCAGGGTCTGATCCACGCGGTTGGCGTGAACGAGCCCGGGCGTGAACTGAATGGAGACGCCGGGAGACAGCTTGCGCGCGATCAGCAGCTCGTAGGTATACGAGGCGCGGTCGAAGAATGACAACGTCGAGTCGTCCTTCCTCGTCGGATACGTCTGAAGGCCCATCGCCGTCAATACGGTGATCGTGAACGGCGCGCCGGCCTCCCGTTGCCGGACCAACTTATACTTGAGGTAGCCATCGTAAATGTCGTAGTACGAATTTCGGCCTACTCCCACGCCAAGGCGGTCGGTGATTCCATATTCAAGACCAATGCGGATATACGACTCATCGAGTCCCCAGAAATTCACGGGCCCTGAATTCAATCTCCCGAAGCGGTGTGCGATAAAAACTTCGAGCTCGCCCTTGTTTTTTGTTTCGACAGAATGGCCGTTCAGCACACGCGTTCCCTTGAAGGTGGCGAACGTAAATTTTCTTTCGGGCGCGCTGCTTTGTGCCAGCTCCCTGAGCAGGTCGTCCTGACCGAGCGCCTTTGTGACGCCGCCGGTGACGAAGGCGACGGCCACCAAAGCGGGGAGCAAATGTTTATAGGTCAGCTTCATCCAGGAGTCGGACTCAAAGGTAACGACCGCCGTCCTGTCAACATAGCGAACGGGGGAAATTCTGCCTGAACCGGATCCTCACCAACTAATTGTTGTTCGCCCCTTCGTCTACCCAGCAGGCTATGCGTTTGATCTGATCTGCCGAAAGCGTTCCACCTGGTTTCGGATTCTTTGGCATGGTCCCGTCAGCGGTGCGGATCTTGATCTCGGCTGCCGACGCCTTCACATTATCGAAGACCGTAAAATCGCGTTTTCCTGTGCCCGAGGCATGGCAGCCTGCAAAATCGCATTTCGCCTCCGGGATAGGCTTTATGTCCATTTGATAGCTTGTGCTGACTCCGTTGGGTATAACGACACCGAGCGTCACCTCGCATCCATTCAAATCGCCCACGGTGGCGCTATAGGTCCCGGCGGCGAGGTTGTCAAACACGGCGCTGCCACCAGAAAGGGACCCGAGGCTGTACTCATAGGGAGGATTTCCCCCGGTGGCTGTCAGCTCAACAGATCCGTTCGTACCAAAACAATCCGTGTCCGGGATAATGGTTTTGACCGAGGCGGTGAAAGTAGTCCCCGACGTCTCCAGGATGACCCCCGTGCTGGCCTGGCATGTTTTGGCGTCGAAGACGGTTACAATATAGGTTCCTCCCTTAAGGTCCTGGAAAGATCCGGATATTTGCTTTGGTCCACCATTGAGGCTGAAGAGGTAAGGCGCTGTGCCCCCCGAGGGCGAAGCGGTGATGGAGCCGTCCGGGCTCTGGCAGTCTGAAACATTATGGGACGAAATGGTCAGCGCCAGGTCCGAGTCGAGGCATTGCGCGTGGATGCCAAGCCGCGGGATGTCCTCCGAATAGTAACAGGAAGAGACAAGGAGCATAAGCCCGATGGTACCCGTTCTGCGACTCGCCGTTATGTTCATTCCGGATTCGTTAAGTCTTTTCGAAGCCCTGGGAGCGATGACCAAAGTCACATCAAAGGAAAACTCCGCATACAAGTGCCTGGCGCTGTAAAAGTAGCGGGATAAACGTTAAACACGCTGCAATTTCGACGTAAACCATACATGGCGCCATTGTTTGCACCGGGCACCGTCTAAATGCAGGCGGATTCCGGCGACTGACGCGCGTTCACATCGCCTCATCGGCCAGGTACAGGATCGACTCATAACTCATCTTCACCGCCTCCGACATGGCCATCTCGCAGGTCCGGGCGGAAGAATAATAGCCATCGTATTCCCTTTCGCGCACCTCGGAAGCTTCATGATGGGTAGCCGACGCCGTGAGCTCCGGAAATAAAAACCCCCGGTCCCCCGCCATGCCGCAACAACCCGCGCTCTGCGGGACCGTAACGTCGCCAGCAAAATGCATGGCAACTTTCAGGAGCTTGTCCTCCGTCTTCATCTTCGAGAGTGAACAGGCGGGATGAAGGACCATGCTTTTTTTTCTCTGTCTGACTTTTGCCGATGGCAGGACCACGTCATGTAAAAAATCGACACTGTCCAGTACGGTAAGGCGGTCGAACTTCTCCTCGTTCGCGTCACTGAGAACGGACCGCATCTTATGCAAAGTAAAGGCGCAGGAGCTCACATCGGTCACCACGGGAAAATTACCTTTTTGAGTGGAGGTCCATAGGTGATCCACCACTTTGTTGGCGGTGAAATGATACGCATCTTTGAATCCCTTGGATGAAAATACCTGCCCGCAGCAACTGCCATTGATGTCCCTCGGGACAATCACGGCAATTCCGGCTTTCGCGCACACGCTTATGAACGTTTCCATGATATTCTTTTCTTTTCCAGCGTACGTGCCCATGGCGCGCGATATGCACGATGGAAAATAAACCACGGTTTTTTTCATGTCGCCGGTGACGCCAGCACCATGGCTGTCAGGGATGGAAAGACGCGGGGGAGATCCGAGCTGATTGGACCAGAGGGGCAGTGCAGGAACAACCTTCTTTATTGCCCGTGTCAGGCGGAGCATACTATTTTTTCCGAAGATCCTGTTGATCGCCGCACCTGTCTTCAGCGCCGTACGGACGAGCCGCTCCGCCGTTCCGAACCTCCGGGCGGCGTACAAGGCAAACCTGTTCGCAAAAGCAGAATGATTCTCGCTGCGCAATCTTTTCGTAAGGTCACCGGTATCGATGCCCACGGGACAGGCAATTGCGCAAAGCCCGTCAACCGCACAGGTCTCGTCGCCATCATAGCGGTACTGGCGCAGGAGTTGTTTGTAATTGCGACGGTCGCCTTTCTCCTGGAGATTTTTGAGAATCCTTCGGATGATGATCCTTCGTCTCGGCGTAGTGGTTAGGTCGCGACTGGGACACCGGTGCTCGCAATACCCGCACTCAATACACCGGTCCACCTCTTCCTCCACCGTTGGCAGCGCTTTGAGGAACCTGATGTGCGCGTCCTTATCGTCGTTGATGATGACACCCGGGTTGAGCAATCCGGATGGGTCAACCGCTTTTTTGATACGCTTCAGGATCTCATAGGCTTCGCCTCCCCATTCGGTCTCCACAAACGGCGCCATGTTGCGTCCTGTACCGTGTTCCGCTTTCAGCGTTCCGTTGTATTTGTCAACGACCAGGGCGACCACCTCCTTCATGAATCGGTCATACCTCCGGATCTCGCTGTCAGTATTAAACGATTGCGTCACCACAAAATGCAGGTTGCCGTCCTTCGCATGCCCGAAGATGATGGCGTTGAAATATTCATGCTTGCAGAACAGCTTTTGAAGATCCGAGATTGCGTCGCCCAGGCTGTCTACAGGGAAGGCAATGTCTTCGAGTATCACCGTCGTTCCGCTTTTGCGCACCGCGCCCACGGCAGGAAACAGACCTTTGCGGACCTTCCAGAGAAGATCCTGCTCTTTGGGATCGGTGGTAAAGGCAGGCGCATTCAGCAGGGAAAGCTCCCGCGCGCCGGCGAGAAACTGGTCCACCCGTTGCCGCAGCAAGTCCGGAGAATTTTCCTGGAATTCGATCAGCAGGGCGGCAGCCGCCTCGGGCAGTGTCTTCACAACGGAGGGCATACCCGGGTAATTCTCCACGGCGTGAAGCGAGGCGCGGTCCATCAGCTCCACCATCATTGCTCCCGCCTTCGTCAGCGGGACGATTGCCTGGCACGCGTCAAAGATCGTGGCGAAATACAGCAAGGCCGTGGATTTGAACGGATAATCGGGAACGGTGTGAAGCACGGCTTCCGAAATAAATGCCAGGGTGCCCTCCGCGCCGATCAGGAGGTGGGCCATGATGTCCAGCGGACGATCAAAGTCGATAAATGCGTTCAGCGAGTAGCCGATCGTCGTTTTGGTCTGATATTTCTTCCTGATCTTATGATGTAGTTCCTCGTTGGAGTGGATCTGCCGTTTTATACCGGTGAGGCTATTGCACAATTCAGGACATTCATTTTCAAACCGGACGTAGTCATCGGCTTTTTCCGTCGTGAACGCTTTACCGTCCGGCAGGATAAACCGGATGAACTTCAGCGTATGATAGGAATTCAGCCTGACGCCGCAGCACATGCCGCTCGAGTTGTTGGAAAGAATCCCACCCATCATCGCCGCACTGATGCTGGAAGGGTCGGGGCCGATCTTCGCCCGGTATTTTTTCAGGCTGGCATTGACCATTGCCCCCGTAATCCCGGGTTGCACCCTCACGGACTCTCCGTTATTTTCAACGGTGACCTTATTCCAGTACTGGCTGAGGTCGACGAGGATGCCATCGGTAACGGACTGTCCGGAGAGGCTCGTGCCTCCTGTCCGGAACACCAGTGGAATTTTGTTGCGAATGGAAAAATCAAACAGGCCAATGATCTCCTGCTCGTTCACCGGCTGTACAACTGCCTTCGGCAACAGATAATAGAAGCCGGCGTCGCAGGCGAAAGAGACGAGGTCGATGTACCGGGTCCGTATCCGGCGCGCGGGTATGATGCGGGTGAGTTGTTCTGTCATCGGGGCTTCAAGTATCTGGGTACAAAGGTAAGGGGATGGGGGGATCTGTGGGTATGGATATATGGATATACGGGGATAAGGATATACGGATCTATGGATATAAGGATCTATGGATATACGGATCTATGGATATATGGATATATGGATATAAGGATCTATGGATAGGAAGAGGTATAGGGTATAAGGGTATTATAAGGGTATAAGGGTATAGGGTGGGGATAGGGTATAGGGGTATAAGGGAGAAGGTTGGAAAGGGGGTGTTTCATTTCCTTCGGGATAATTCGTATTTTTAAGATCAGACCTCCGGCATAGGAATAGCCTCATCATTTCCTGACTTAATAAACGCGTTTTCCGCTTAGCGATGATGAGATCGGTAATAATCGGCACAGGGAGCTTTGTCCCTGAAACGGCAATTGACAATAAGGCTTTTGCATCGGCTGAGTTTTTCGAGAAAAACGGGCAGAGGGTGGCAAAAAGCAATGAAGAGATCATCTCGAAATTCTCGGAGGTCACCGGCATACACCGCAGAAGGTACGCCGATCCGGCCGCAACGGCGTCCCTACTCGGGTTTAGGGCTGCGGCCGATGCCATCAAAGCCGCCCGGATCGACAAAGAGGCGTTAGACTATATAATCGTCGCGCATAATTTCGGAGATGTGGGGTTCAACAGCAACCGCGTGACGATGGTACCTTCGCTGGCATCGAAAATAAAAGCGCTTCTTGAGATCGGAAATCCGGACTGCGTCGCGTACGACCTTGCGTTTGGATGCCCCGGCTGGATCGAGGGCGTGATACAGGCCAATCTCTATATAAAATCCGGCGAAGCCAAAAGATGCCTCGTAGTCGGGACGGAAACCCTATCGCGGGTCATTGATCCGCACGACAAAGACTCGATGATCTTCAGCGACGGAGCGGGTGCCGTCGTACTGGAAGCCCGCGCAGCGGAAGGCGGCATACTCGCTCATAAGACGCAGACCTACGCCGTCGGCCATATCGACCTTCTTACCATGGAGGGTTCAAACGCGGCGTGCGTGAACGCAAAAGACGATCTTTACCTTAAAATGAACGGCAGAAAAGTTTACGAATTCGCCATTACCCACGTACCCCCCGCCATCCAGGCAGCGCTCGGCAAAGCCGGAATACCCATTACCGAAATAAAAAAAATTATCATCCATCAGGCAAACGAGAAAATGGACCATGCCATTGTTCAACGACTGTTCAAGCTGTACAATATCGACGCGATACCGAAAGACATTATGCCCATGACGATCGGAGAGCTTGGAAACAGCTCGGTCGCAACGATACCCACGCTGATTGACCTCATCGTCAAGGGTAAATTTGAGCATCAAACCATCGCGCCGGGCGATAAGGTCGTGCTGGCTTCTGTAGGCGCAGGCATGAATATCAATGCCATCGTGTATCAATTCTGACAGACGGCCAAAAAAAAAGCTGTCCTTGCGGACAGCCTGCTTTTAAATGTTATAAAAAACTTTTCAGTTCAAGAGTGTAACATTCACGGCGTTCATGCCTTTCTTGCCTCTTTCTTCATCGTACTCGACCTGATCATTTTCACGGATCTGGTCAACGAGGCCTGACACATGCACAAAAATATCCGTGCTTGAGTCGCTGGGAGTAATGAATCCAAAACCTTTGGTTTCATTGAAAAATTTAACTGTTCCTTGCATTGTATTTATTAAATTAAAATTGATTCGCTTCGAACTTCCATGGATAAACCAGCAGGACAAAATGATCCCAATCGTCGGGTCAGGAGTCGCGGAGGTCGTTTAATTAAGGAAAGTGAAAACAAAAAAGCCAGGTGAGGCTTGCTGAAAGGCACTATTTCTTAAATCCTATGCAAAGATACCTCGATTAATGTTAGTATCCTAATCTGATACTCCGATTTCGATTTAATACCGGAAATGCGTGGGTGGTAAAATTGACCGCCCAATAACCGTTGCTCAATTGGCCATTGGCGCCTTCATCCTGCGCTCTTGTGCTCCACGTTGGGAAGGAAACCGGTAATAATCCCGATGAGAGGCAGGAAAGCGCAAAGTCTGAAAACAAAGCCGATGCTGGTGTGGTCAGCGAGATTCCCCAGCACGGCGGAGCCGAGACCTCCCATGCCAAAGGCCAGTCCGAAAAACAGTCCCGCGATGGTGCCCACTTTTCCGGGAACAAGATCGGTGGCATAGACCAGGATGGCGGAAAAGGCGGAGGCCAGGATGAGACCTGTGATCACCGCCAGAACGATTGTCCAGAACAAGCTGACATAGGGAAGCAGGAGCGTGAACGGCGCCACACCGAGGATGGAGAACCAGATCACATATTTGCGTCCGAAGCGATCACCCAACGGACCCCCTATGATCGTTCCTGCCGCCACGGCAGCGAGAAATGCAAAGAGATAGATCTGCGACTGCTGTGGCGTAACATGAAACTTATCCATGAGGAAGAACGTGAAATAGCTCGTCATGCTCGCCAGGTAGAAATACTTGGAGAAAATCAGGAGGAGCAGAATGCCGAGGGCGGTGAAAATCGTTCTTCTTGAAAATTGCGCCCGTCTCTCGTTCTGGGCGGCCGGCCGCTGCTGCTTCAGGTATAAATGTCTGCCATACCATTTTCCAACCTGCCAAAGCAGGGCCATGCCGATCACGGCAGCTATTGCCACCCAGCTCACTCCCTTTATGCCGTAGGGCATCACGATCGCCGCCGCAAGCAGAGGGCCGAGCGAGCTCCCCGCGTTTCCGCCGACCTGGAAGATCGATTGGGCGAGCCCCTTCTTGCCACCCGAAGCCATGTGGGCTACACGCGACGACTCAGGATGAAAAACCGAGGATCCCACGCCGATCAACCCCACCGATAACAGCAGCATGGGAAAACTACCGGCGTTTGCAAACAGCAACAATCCCGTGAACGTAAATGCCATCCCGGTGGTCAGCGACATGGGCAGGGGATTCCTGTCTGTGTACAGACCCACAAAAGGCTGCAACAGCGACGCGGTTAACTGAAACGTAAGCGTTATGAGCCCGATCTGGGTAAAGGAAAGTTGAAAATGGTCCTTTATCAACGGATACACAGCCGGGATCACCGACTGCATCATATCATTCAGCAGGTGGGCAACACTGATTGCAAATAATATCGAAAAAACGGTCTTTCTTGCGTCTGCTTTTGTCCCTGCTCCTACGGACACCTCGGAAACGGATTTCATATATCAAGTCTGTCGCGAATATATGGTTGTTTTGACATTTAAGAAGCGCTTCCCTGCATGTTATTTCACAATGCGGCCGCACGGCCAACGTGGTGCCTCCTGTCCGTATATAAACCGCATTCCCGCCTGAGTTGATTGTGAGCGGAGTCACGCTGACGTTGTGTTTTTTTCGTTAGTTTGCCTCCTTCGGCGGAGGTATAGGGTATACGTATAAGGTATAGAGTTGATTCTTTCTTTGCGCTGTCGCGCTAAAAATTTCTGAATGGCACACATGACGATTTTGACATTTACGCTGATTGTTTTTGTTGGCGCGATGCTGGCGGGACTGGTAGGATCGCTGACAGGGCTTGGCGGCGGCGTCATTATCATTCCCATGCTCACCCTGTTGTTCCATATAGACATCCGGTACGCGATCGGAACCTCTCTCATCTCGGTTATCGCAACGTCGTCCGGCGCGGCGTCCGCTTATGTAAAGGAAGGTATTTCGAATATCCGCCTGGGAATGTTCCTTGAAATCGCCACCACCTGCGGCGCTGTGGTGGGCGCGCTGCTGGCTGCCTACACCCCCACTCCGCTCATTGAGATCCTCTTTGCGATTCTCCTGATCATTTCCGCCGCGATGTCTTTAAAAGAGAAGCCGGAGAGCTGGGTGAAGAAGGAGTCCAAATGGGCCAGGATGCTGAAGCTCAGCAGCACGTATCCGACCGGCGCGGGAGAGCAACCCTACACGGTTCAGAAAGTACCTGCCGGTTTCGGCATGATGACCCTCGCGGGAATGATTTCCGGATTGCTCGGCATCGGGTCCGGAGCCCTTAAGGTAATCGCCATGGACACGATCATGAAGATACCCTTCAAGGTATCTACTGCCACAAGCAACTTTATGATCGGCGTCACCGCGGCGGCGAGCGCAGGCATCTATCTTCTCCGCGGCTACATCGACCCCGGCGTATCGAT